>DAOLDO010000278.1:0-7706 GCA_035327325.1 Chloroflexaceae bacterium
GGCCGGCCTCTGCCGCCAGATAGTCGCCGCGGGCCATGGCCTCGTCGGCGGCCAGGGCGCGGCCGGGCGCGACGTAGGCGCAGGCCGCCGGGGCGCGGCAGTCCTCCAGCAGCAGCCACGTGCTCGCCGCCAGCGCGGCCCTGCCGTCGTCGGCCAGGGCCCGCCCGAGGTAGAGCAGGGCCAGGTGGTAGTCGGCGGGCGCCAGGCCGCGCTGCATCGCCGAGCGCAGCGCCCGCTCGGCGGGCACCCGCTCGCCGCGCAGGGCGCGCACCATGCCCGCGCGCAGCTGGGCCGCCGGCAGCCCGGGCGCCAGGGGCTCGTAGGCGGCCAGGGCCTCGTGGTAGCGCCCCGCCGCGAGCAGCCGGTCGGCCGCCCGCACCGCGTCGCGCCCGTCGGGCCGCAGGGCCAGCCAGAGCGCCGCGCCGACGACCACGGCCGCGGCCAGCAGCCGCAACATAGCTGGGAGCTTGGTTCCTGTCACCACGAGTTGGCGCTACCGTTGGGCCTGTCGGCGTAGACAGAACACGAGCGTTTTACCACGAAGCGCACGAAGGCCGCGAAGGGAGGACGAGCGCCTCTGCCGGCCCTTGCTGTTCGAGCGGCTCAGCCGGGCTTGAAGCGGCAAAGCCTGGCTGCCCACCTTCGCGCTCTTCGTGGCCTTCGTGGTCAAGCACCTCCCGACTCTTCGCCGCGGCCCGCCTTACTTTTCCCCGCGGGGCCAGATCGCCCAGATCGCCGCGGCGACGGCGGCCCACCAGGCCCTGCTGGCCTCCTTCTCGAGGCCGCGGGTGCGCAGCTGCACGCCGCCGAGGAACAGCCCCGTCGCCATCATCCCCCCGGCCAGGCGGTCGGTCGAGCGCTCGACCCGGCGCATGCCCCGCTCGAGGCGGCCGAGGTCCGTGCGCGACGAGATCTCGCCCCTGTTGGCCGCCTTGTAGTAGGCGTCCATCTGGCGGGGGAGGGCCAGCAGGATCTGGCCGAGCTCGCGCAGCTCCTTCTGGACCTGGTCGGGCCAGTTGCCGTTGCGGCGCTCCTGGTCCATCAGCATACGGGCGAAGGGGCGCAGCTCGCGGAACAGGTTGATATCGGGGCAGATCTCGGTGGCCAGGCCCGCCACCATGCTCAGGGCCCGCCCGAAGTACAGCAGGTCCTGCGGGATCTGGAAGGGCAGGTCGTAGATGATGTCCTTGGTCTCGGCGAAGATCGCCTCGACGTCCATGTTGCTCATCTCGCGCATCGTCCGGTTGAACGAGTGGCGCATCATGATCTGCACCGCCTGCACGATCGGGCGCCGGTCGGCCCCTGGCAGGATCATGTTCAGGCGCTCGAGCGAGTCGACGATGCGTTCGGCGTCGTTGGTGGCCAGGCCGACCACGCCGCCGCGCACCACCTCCATGGTCTGCGGGGGCAGGGCGCCGACCATGCCGAAGTCCACGAAGATCAGGGTGAAGGGCCGCCCTGGCGCGGCGGCGTGGGCCTCGGCGTCGCCGAGCAGGTGGCCGTCGAGCATCACGCCGTTGCCGCCGGCGGGCGCCGGCGCGTGCCTGCCGTTGGGCGACTCCTCGCGGGCCACGGCGGGCAGCTCGGGCTCCAGGCGCACGAACAGGTTGCCGGGGTGGGGGTCGGCGTGGAAAAAGCCGTCAATGAAGAACTGCTTCAGGTAGCAGTTGTTCAGGCGGGCCGCCAGCTCCACCCGGCTCACCCCGAGGGCCTCGAGGGTCGCCAGGTCGTTGATCTTCACCCCGCCGATGCGCTCCATCACCAGCACGCGCCTGGTGGTGTGCTCGGCGATCGGCTCGGGGATGTGGACGCCGCTGACCCCGGCGAAGTTCTTGCGGAAGGTCGCGGCATTGGCGGCCTCCTGCACGTAGTCGAGCTCCTGCACCAGCACGCGGGCGAACTCGTCGAGCAGGGCCTCCAGGTCGGCCCGGCGCCGGATCGGGGGGTAGTTCTTGATCAGGCGGGCCACCCAGGCCACGGCGCTCAGGTCAACCTCGATGATCTGGTCAATGTAGGGCCGCTGCACCTTGATCGCCACCTCGCGCCCGTCTTGGAGCGTGGCGTAGTGCACCTGGCCGAGGGAGGCGGCGGCCACGGCCTCCTGCTCGAAGCGCAGGAACAGCTCGCTCGGCGCGGCGCCCAGCTCCTCGAGGATCACCTCGAGCACGTGGCCGGCGGGGGCCGGGGGCACCTCGTCCTGCAGGCCCGCCAGCTCGCGGCGCACGGCCTCGGGCACGATGTCGGCACGCGACGAGAGGAACTGGCCCAGCTTGATCTGCATGCCGCCCAGCTCGACGGCGAGGGCCCGGAAGCGGCGGGCCAGGCGCACCCAGCGCGTGGTGGCGGAGCGGCGCACGTACCAGCGGGTCAGGACGAAGCGGGCCAGGAAGATGTCCCACAGGTAGACGTGGAGGACCACGCTGAGGAAGAACGACGAGACCCGCAGGAAGCGCTTGCGCGGGTGGAACTCCGGCGCGACGCTCGGGCGGGGCATGGCCGTCTGGTCGGGCGCGGCGGGCGCGCCGGCGCTGTTCGAGACCTGTATCTGTTGCGTCATAGCCACGCGTATGCTTGCTTATACTCTTCCGATTATACCAGAAACGCCCCCGCGCCGTCGCCCGGGCCCTACGGGCGACTGAGGGCGAAGTAAACCTTGAGACTGATAGCACAAAGAGGGCCGTGGGCTACCATGGGGGCAGCAGAAATCCTTATGGGCCGGCCTCGCCGGCGCCCCGACAGCAGCCGCATCTAGCAGAATCAATGGCAATAGACAGCGTCCGCCTCCTCACCGACAGCGCCGCCCAGCTCTACCGCCGCCTCAGCGCCCTGCGCCCCCTCGAGGCCGCCGGCAGCCCCTTCGACGAGTGGCTCGGCGCCGCCCAGCGCCTCGACCACGCCGAGGAGCAGGCCCTCAGGCGCGACTACCGCCGCCTCGTCACCATGATCGACGAGCTCGAGACCCTCGTCCGTTCCCGCCCCCGCGCCCTCGACCTCGTGCGCGAGCGGGCCGCCCAGCCCGAAGGGTTCCGCCCGTAGGGGCGGCGCCTTGAACGAAAACCTGCTACAATAAGCAGAGTTTTCGCTCAGTATCGGAACGGGCGCCACACTATGTTTGAAAGCCTCTCCGACCGCCTCCAGGCGGTCTTTCAAAAGCTTGGCAGCAAGGGCCGCCTCGACGAGGACGACGTCCGCGAGGGCATGAAGGCCGTGCGTCTGGCCCTGCTCGAGGCCGACGTCAACTACAAGGTGGTCAAAGACTTCGTCGCCAAGGTCACCGAGCAGGCCATCGGCGAGGAGGTCACCAAGAGCCTCACCCCCCACCAGCAGGTGGTCAAGATCGTCCACCAGGAGCTGATCAACCTGCTCGGCACCGAGCACGCCCCCCTCCAGGAGGCCCGCCCGGGTCCCACCGTGATCATGCTCGTCGGCCTCCAGGGCACCGGCAAGACGACCCTGGCCGCCAAGCTGGCCCTGCACCTGCGCAAGAAGGGCCGCAAGGTCATGCTGGCCGCCTGCGACGTCTACCGCCCCGCGGCCATCACCCAGCTCCAGACCCTGGGCAAGCAGCTCAACGTGCCCGTCTACAGCGAGGGCACCGCGGCCAGCCCGCCCGACATCGCCGCCAACGCCCTCGAGCAGGCCCGGCAGGAGCTGGTCAACACCCTGATCATTGACACCGCCGGCCGCCTCCAGATCGACGAGCCGCTCATGCAGGAGCTCGAGCAGATCGAGGCCCGCGTCCACCCCACCGAGCGCCTGCTCGTCGTTGACGCGATGACCGGCCAGGAGGCCGTGCGCGTCGCCGACACCTTTAACCAGCGCGTGGACATTACCGGCCTGGTGATGAGCAAGATGGACGGCGACGCGCGAGGCGGCGCGGCCCTCTCGGTGCGGGCCGTCACCGGCGTGCCGATCAAGTTCCTCTCCACCGGCGAGAAGGTGGACACCAACACCCTCGAGGCCTTCTACCCCGACCGGCTCGCCTCGCGCATCCTCGGCATGGGCGACGTGCTCTCGCTCATCGAGAAGGCCGAGCAGATGTACGACGCCGAGCAGGCCAAGGCCATGGAGAAGAAGCTGCTCAAGGGCAAGTTCGACTTCGAGGACTTCCTCAACGCCATGCAGCAGATGCGCAAGCTCGGCCCGCTCCAGCAGATCCTGGGCATGATCCCCGGCATGAGCCAGCTCGCCCGCAACGAGGAGCTGGTGGACGAGAGCCAGCTCAGGCGCATCGAGGCCATGATCTTCTCGATGACCCCCCAGGAGCGCCGCCACCCCGAGATCATCAAGAACAGCAGGCGCGCCCGCATCGCCCGCGGCAGCGGCGTGACCGAGTCCGACGTCTCCTCCCTGATCAAGCAGTTCCAGCAGATGCAGCGCATGATGAAGCAGCTCGCCGGCGGCCAGGGCGGGCGGGGCGGGCGCAGGGGCGGCCGCGGCGGCCGTGGCGGGCCCGGCGGCCCCGGCGGGATCGACCCCCGCGACCTGATGCGCATGCTGAAATAGGCTTGACGGGTTGTGGTATAATGCGCCCTTAGTGTGTGGATTGTTACTGGAGGGATTGCGCACCCATGGTTAAGATCCGTCTTCGCCGCACCGGCAAGACTAAGCAGCCCAGCTACCGCCTCGTGGTGGCCGACTCGCGCTCCCCGCGCGACGGCAAGTTCATCGAGATCATCGGCCACTACAATCCGATCCGCCAGCCCAAGGTTCTCGAGGTCAAGGCCGACCGCGCCCGCTACTGGCTCGGCGTCGGCGCCCAGCCCACCGAGACGGCCAGCAAGCTGCTGCAGCGCGTGAATGTGCTCGACGCCGAGGGCAAGATCCTGCCCGAGCCCGCCCCCGCCGAGGCGTAGGCCCCGCCCCAGAGGCTCTATGAAAGCCCTGCTCGAGTATATCGCCCTGAACCTGGTTGACAACCACGAGGCCGTGCAGATCAAGGAGCGCGTCGGCCGCTTCACCGTCACCTACGAGCTCTCCGTCGCCCCCGACGAGACGGGCAAGGTGATCGGCAGGAGCGGCCGCGTCGCCAAGGCGATCCGCGACCTGATGGGCGTCGCGGCGGCCCGCCAGAGCAAGCGCGTCCATGTCGACATCGAGTGACAGCGACGACCTGCTGCTGATCGGCCAGATCGCGGGGCCCTTCGGTGTCAAGGGCCAGCTCAAGCTCAAGGCGTTCACCGACCGGCCCGACCACATCGCCCGCAAGGTGCGCACCCTCTACCTGCAGCTCGGCCCCGAGCGCGCCGAGCACACCCTCACCCGCCTCCACGAGCACAAGCCCGGCCTGCTCCTGCTCTCCCTCAAGGGCGTCGCCACCCGCGACGCCGCCGACGAGCTGCGCGGCGCCGAGGTCTACATCAGGGCGTCCGACGCCGCCCCCCTCGCTGAGGACGAGTACTACCTCCACGAGCTCGTCGGCCTCGAGGCCGTCACCGCCGATGGCCAGCCCCTCGGCAAGGTGCGCGAGGTCCTCGAGACCGGCGCCGGCGAGGTGCTTGTCATCGCCCGCCCCGGCCAGCCCGACGCCCTCGTCCCCATGGTCCGCGACTTTATCGCCCGCCTCGATATCCCCGGCGGGCAAGTTGTGATCTCGCCGATCGAGGGGCTGCTGTAGATTTCGCCGTGGCCGTGGGGCGACCACGTGGGACCGCCCCTCCGCGTTGATGCGGCGCGTGGCCGTGGGGCGACCACGTGGGACCGCCCCTCCGCGGTTATACGGCGGGCGGCCACGTGGGACCGCCCCTCCGCGTTGATGCGGCGCGTGGCCGTGGGGCGGCCACGTGGGACCGCCCCTACGGCGGGCGGCCACGTGGGACCGCCCCTACGCGCTGGACGCAATGATTCACAATGCGTAGGGGCAGGCCCACGTGCCTGTCCCCATCGAATCGCAATGATCGCGATCGCCCCTACTGCGCCACCGGCAGCCGAATGCGGAAGGTCGTGCCCGAGCCGACCGTCGAGCGCACGGCCAGCTCGCCGTGGTGCTGCTCGATGATGCTGTAGCTCACCGCCAGGCCCAGCCCCGTGCCCTTCGTGCGCGTCGTGTAGAACGGCTCGAAGATCTTCGGCAGCTCGTGGGGCGGGATGCCCGTCCCCGTGTCGCTCAGCTCCACCACCACCGCCTGGCCCTGCACCCGGTCGGCCGAGCGCCCCCCCGAGACGGCCACGTAACTCGCCTCGTCCGGGTCCTCCGCCGCCCCGTCGTCCAGGTAGGCCCGCACCCGCAGCTCGCCGCCGTCGGGCATGGCCTCGGCGGCGTTGAAGACCAGGTTGAAGCAGACCTGCTTGAGGTGGTTGCTGATCGCGAAGACCCGCGGCAGCCGCGGCCCCACCTCGCGCGCGATGCGCACCCCGCGCTCGTGGAGCTGGCTCTCGGTCAGGGTCAGCACCGCGTCGAGGATGTCGTTCACGTCCACGGGGCGCATGCCCTCGCGGCTGGGCCGGTAGAAGTCGAGCATGCGCTGCACGATGCTGATCAGCCGCTCAATCTCGTCCTGGGTCATGCTCAGGTAGGTCTGCCGCTTCTCCTCCGACAGGGGCCGGCTGAGCAGCAGGTGCACCGAGTTGTGGATGGCCTGCAGCGGGTTGTTGATCTCGTGGGCCAGCGAGGCCGACAGGCGCCCGAGGGCGGCCAGCTTCTCGGCCTGCACCAGCTGCTTGGCGATACGCTGCCGGTCGCTGATGTCGCGCGCGATCACCAGCAGCAGCTGCTGGCCCTCGTGGGGGACCACGCTGACGCTGGCCGCCACCGGGGCCGACTGCTCCTGGCGCGTGCGCAGCTCGGTCTCCACCTCGTGGACCTCGCGGCCCGGGGCGCCCGGGGCGCGCCCATTGCCCGTCGTCGCCACCAGGGCGTCGAGGGCCGGCAGCAGCTGACGCGGCCCCATGGCCAGCAGCTCGTCGCGCCCGTAGCCGCTCAGCCGCTCGAGGGCCAGGTTCGCGTCGAGAATGCACGCGCCCGCGGCGTCGAGCAGCAGCACCGCGTCGGTCGCGTGCTGGAGCAGGGCCCTGTAGCGGGCCTCCGACTGGGCCACCTGGGTGTAGAGCCGGGCGTTCTCGATCGCGATCGCGGCCTGGGCCGCCAGCAGCATCAGCAGCTCCTGGTCGGCCTCGCTGAAGGGCGGGCTGTTGCTCGAGCGCACCTTGGCCGCGTTGAGCACGCCGAGCAGGCGCTCGCCCGCCAGCACCGGCACCGAGAGGGCCGAGACGATCTGGTCCTCGAACAGCTCGCCGCGCAGGTCGTCGGCGGGGGGCGAGATCTCGCCGCTCGCGTCAACGCGCACCGGCTGGCGCCGCCTGGCCACGGTGCCGGCCAGGCTGCCGCCCACCGGGCGCCTGTGGCCCACGGTGATGTGGGGCGGCAGGCCCGAGCAGGCCACGATGCGCAGCCACTCGCCGTCCTCCTCCAGCAGCATCAGCGAGGCCCGGTCGGCCTCGAGCTCGCCGCGCACCGTCGCGATGATCTGGTCCTGGAGGCGCGGCAGGTCGAGCTCGCCGAGCAGGCGCTCGCCCACCATGATCGCGGGGCGCAGGGCCGCGGCCCGGTCGCGCGAGCGGGCGGCCCGGCGCTCGCGCACAATCTCGAGGGCCGTGGCCCGCAGCTCGTCGGGCGCGAAGGGCTTGACCAGCAGCCCCCTGGCGCCCATGCGCATCGCGCCCGCCGCCTGGTCGAGGCTGATCGCCCCGCTGATCATCAGGATGGG
>DAOLDO010000279.1:0-7666 GCA_035327325.1 Chloroflexaceae bacterium
GGCGGCTGGGTGGCGGGTGGTGTCTGGGCGGCCCCGCCGCAGGCGGCCAGGAGCAGGGCCAGCAGCAGCGGCGCCACGGCGAGCAGGGGCTTCCTGAGCATCTGGGACTCCTTGGCAAGGGCGGGGCGGCGGCCCGTCGCCAGTCGCGTGGGGCGCTCGCGTGGCGCCCGCCGCGCTGCTGGGGGCCGACCGGCGGTGTGAGCTTCTGGGTGCGGTGACAGGATCGAAGCATACACCGGCGCGGCGGCCGGTGTCAAGAAACGAGCGTGTCAAGGCTGTAAAGCTTTTCAGCCCACCTGGTCCTCGGGGTGCTCGGGGGGCGGCACCGGGAGCTGGCTGAGGCCGGCGGCGACCGCGGCCTCGAGCCGGCGCTTCAGGTCCCAGAGGTGGGCCAGGTCGTGGGTGATCGTGGCCAGGCGCGGGTGCTCCTGGTCGTCAACCTGGCTGTCGGCGTAGATCTGCTGCTGCTCCTCCTCCAGGGCCTCGATCTGGGCGCTGACCTCGGCCAGCTGCTCGCGCAGGGTTGACATAGGCTTGCCTCCGTGGGGCTTGGCGCTCACCAGTGCTCGACGATGCGCTCGATGCGCATGCGGATCGTGAGGCGCTGCTGCTTGCCGAACTGGTCGCGCATCATCTGGTCGGCCTTGGCGGGGTTGTGGTAGCGGGCGGCCAGGCGGTGGATGTCGGCCTGGGCGGTGGCCTGGTCCTCGACCAGGCGGGCGGTGCCGTAGAGGGTCACGTAGCTGTAGCCGTCCTCGACGCAGAGGGCGATGCGGGGGTCGCGGCGCAGGTTGGCGGCCTTGGCCCGCTGGACGGTGGTGTTCATCAGGATCTCGTCGCCGTCGAGCTCGTACCACATCACGGTCAGCTGGGGCGTGCCGTCGCTCTGGGTCGTGCCCAGCACGCCGAAGCGGGGCGCCTCGAGGAAGGCGCGGGTCTGCTCGCTCAGGGTCGGGGCCATGGGCTCCTCAATTTCTAGGACAGCTTGTTGGACGTCTCTGCCCGGTTGCGACCAAGGACCAGGGACCAACGACCAGCCGCTCATGCCGCTGCCCGGCTTTGGTCCTTGGTCCTTCGTCCTTGGTCAGAACGGGCACATGCCCGCTCGCTGGCACAACTCGGGCCGGCGGATCGATCAGGGCGCGACGAAGGCGAGGATGGCGTCGGCTGTGGCGCGGGCGCCCTCGCCGTAGAGCATGGTCATGTGGTTGCCGGGGACGTGGACATAGACGCAGTCGGCCAGGAGGGCGCGGGTCTCCTCGGCCTGCGCGCGGCTGACGATGGGCGGGGCGCCGGGCGGGCCGTAGGGGCCGTCGGCGTGGACCATGAGCACGGGGCAGGCGACGCGGGCGAGGTGCTCGCGCCAGGGCTCGGCGATCACGCCGTCGGCGGCGGCGGCGATCTGGGCGGGGCGGGCCCGGGGGCGCACGCGGCCGTTCTCGGCGGTGGCCACGTCGGCGGCGTAGTAGCCCTCGACCGCGGGGTCCCACGTCCAGCCGTGGTAGTAGGGCGCCTCGCGCAGCAGGTCGAGGTAAGCCTCGAACGAGGGGTAGTCGCGGTCGAGGCGGGCCAGGGCGGGGCGGATCAGCTCGCGGGTGCGTTCGCTGGCCGCGCTGATCGCCGCGTCGAGCATCAGCACGCGCTCGACCCGCTCGGGGTGGCGGGCCGCCATGTAGAGCGAGAGCAGGCCACCGAAGGAGTGGCCGCCCATGACGACCCGCTCCAGGCCCAGGGCGTCGAGCAGGCCGAGCACGTCGGCGGCGTGGTCGCCCATGGCGTAGCCGGCATCGGGCTTGTCGCTGGCGCCGCGGCCGCGCATGTCTGGGGCGATCACGCGCAGGCGCGGGGCGAGGTGGCCGGCGACGACGTCGAAGGCGCGGCAGTTGGCGGTCAGGCCGTGGACCAGGACCACGGCCGGGCCGTCGCCCGGGTGGGCGACATAGTGGAGCTTGATGCCGTTGGTCTCGACGAACGCGCTCATCGGGGGCTCCTGTGGCTGGGCGGGGGCTGGGCGCCATTGTAGCACAGGCCCCCGGCGTGGCGCCGAGGTGGTATAATCACCTGATTTGTAAAGCCTGTTAGGAATGGCGCCGCCCCCTTCACGGCGGGCGGGCCATCGGATATACTGCCGCACATGAGCCGACGCTCCCCAGCACGCCTGGGCTTCGCCACCCTGCTGGCGGCCACAGTGGCCGCCCTGGCCCTCCTGGCCACCCTGCAGTACCACTGGGTGGGCCAGGTGAGCGCGGGCGAGCGCGAGCGCCTCCAGGCCAACCTGTCGCTCACCGCCCAGCGCATGGGCGAGGACTTCGACCGCGAGCTGGCGCGGGCCTACCTGAGCTTCCAGATGGACGCCCAGACCCTGCGGGCGGCCGAGTGGGAGCGCTACGCGGCCCGCTTCGACCACTGGGACCGCACGGCGCCCTACCCCGACCTGGTCAAGGACGTCTACCTGGTCGAGGTCAACCAGATCGGGCGGGTCGGCCTGATGCGCTACGACCGCGAGGCGCGGGGCTTCGCGCAGGTGCAGTGGCCGCACGAGCTGATGCCGGTGCGCCGGCACATCGAGCGCACCTACAGGGCGATCTTCGCCGACGGGCAGCGGGCGGGCATTGACATCAGCCCCGTGAACCGGGCGGGCCCCTCGCTGCTCATCCCGGTGGCCCGGCCGTGGCTGCTCTCCGACCAGCAGGAGCTGGGCTTCAACGCCGACCTGCTGTTCAGCGACCTGGTCTTCCCGGGGGCGTTCGGGCGCTGCGTGCGCTGCCCGCCGGAGCTGTACGACACGCCGCTGCTGGCCCACACGGTGGTGGTGCTCGACCGCGACTACATGGCCGGCACCTTCCTGCCGAGCCTGGCCAGGCGCTACTTCCCCGCCGAGAGCGGCTTCGACTACCACCTCGGCGTGGTTGACCAGCTCGCGCCCAGCAGGCTGATCTACGCCTCCGACGAGGGCCTGGACGCGGGAAGCTTCCGCACCGGCGACGCCGCCGTGGGCATCTTCAGCATCACCTATGACGAGCTGAACAGCCTGCTGCTGGCGGGCGACCCGCTGCCCTTCACGCCCCCGGGCGACCGGCCCCAGGGCTCGCGGATCGCGATTGGCGTGCTCGGCCGCTCGGGCGACGAGAGCGCCCTGGCCGAGCGGGGCCAGTGGCGGCTGGTGCTCAAGCACCGTCAGGGCTCCCTCGAGGCGGCGGTGGCGGAGTTGCGCACGCGCAACCTGCTGATCAGCTTCGGCACGCTGCTGCTGCTCGGCGGCAGCCTGGCCGTCCTGCTCCTGGCGACGCGGCGGGCCCAGCGCCTGGCGCGCCAGCAGCTGGCCTTCGCCTCGGCCGTCTCGCACGAGCTGCGCACGCCTCTGGCGGTGATCTGCTCGGCCGGCGAGAACCTGGCCGACGGGCTGGTCCACGACCCGGGGAAGGCGCGCCAGTACGGGGCGGTGATCGCCCACGAGGGCCGCCGCCTGACCGAGATGGTCGAGCAGGTCCTGGCCTTCGCCGCGGCCCAGTCGGGCCAGCAGCGCTACCTGCCCCAGCGCACCGACGTGGCCCCGCTGCTCGAGGGCGCCGTCCAGGGCGTCGAGCTGCAGCTGCGCGAGGGCGGCCATGAGCTGACCCTGAAGGTTGACCCGGCCCTGCCGCCGGCCCGGGTGGACCAGGCGGCCCTGCGGCGGGCCGTGCAGAACCTGCTGGCCAACGCGATGAAGCACGGCGGCTACGGCTGCCGGATCGCGGTCGAGGCTCGCGCCGCCGCGGCCGACGGTGGCGCCGAGCTGCAGATCAGCGTGCGCGACGACGGGCCCGGGATTGACCCGGCCGAGCTGCCCCAGGTCTTCGAGCCGTTCTTCCGCGGGCGCGCGGCCAGCCACGTGGCGGGCAGCGGCCTGGGCCTGAGCCTGGTGCGCCATACGGCCGAGGGCCACGGCGGCCGGGTCAGCGTCGAGAGCCGCCTCGGCCAGGGCGCCCGCTTCACCATCCACCTGCCGATCCAGGAGGCCGGCGACTGGCTCCAGGAGCCCGGCGAGGCGGGCGGGCCCCAGATCGGCGCGCCCGCGGGCGGACCACTATGAGCAAGCGCATCCTGCTGGTCGAGGACGAGCCCGGCCTGGTCATGACCCTGACCGACCGCCTGCGCAGCGAGGGCTACGCCGTCGAGTCGGCCGGCGACGGCGACACGGGCCTGGCCCGGGCCCTCGGCGAGAGCTTCGACCTGATCATCCTCGACGTGATGCTGCCCGCGCGCAACGGCTTCGACCTCTGCCGCGACCTGCGCCAGCGCCGCAACCAGACCCCGGTGATCATGCTGACGGCGCGGGGCCAGATCGTAGACAAGGTGGTCGGGCTCAAGCTGGGCGCCGACGACTACCTGGCCAAGCCCTTCGAGATGATCGAGCTGCTGGCCCGCGTCGAGGCCCTGCTGCGGCGGGCCCCCGGCGAGAGCGCCCAGGCCGAGGACGGCGTCTACGAGTTCGGGCGCGTCCAGGTTGACCTGCGCCGCTCCGAGGTGCGCCGCGACGGCGAGCCGGTGGACTTCTCGGCCCTCGAGTTCCGGCTGCTGCGCTACTTCGTCGAGCACCGCGGCGAGACCCTCTCGCGCGACGCGCTGCTCAACGAGGTCTGGGGCTACAACGCCCTGGTCTCGACGCGCACCGTGGACGTGCACGTGGCCTGGCTGCGCCAGAAGCTCGAGGAGCACCCGCGCCACCCCAAGCACATCCTGACCGTGCACGGGCTGGGGTACAAGTTCGTCGGCTAGGGCCGCCGCGCCCTTGCTCGGCTAGCTCAGCAGCACCAGGATCACCTGCGCCGCCACGATCTTCGCGATCGTCGCCACCGGGTACACCGTCGCGTAGCCGATGTTGGGCAGGTCGTTCTTCGTCTGCTCGGCGGCGAAGGCGAGCACGGCGGGCTGGGTCTGGAGGCCGGCGAGGATGCCGACGCACAGGCCGAGGGGGATCTTGAGCAGCCTGTGGCCGACCACGAGCAGGGCGAGGGCGGCCGCGCAGGTGATCAGGGCCCCGGCCAGGAAGATGCTCAGGCCGCCGCCCTGGGCCAGGGTGCTGACGAAGCTGTAGCCGGAGCGCGTGCCCACGCCGGCGAGGAACAGGGTCAGCCCGAGCTGCCGCAGGGTCAGGTTGGCGCTGTAGGGCAGGCTCCAGACGATCGGGCCGCTGCGCTCGAGCCAGCCCAGGAAGAGGGCCACGATCAGGGGGCCGCCGGCGAAGCCGAGGGTGAACGAGCCGATCCCCGGCAGCGGGATGGGCACCATGCCCAGGAGCAGCCCGAGGGCCAGGCCCAGTCCGAGGGAGACCACGTCGATCTCGGAGAGGTGGCGGTACGAGTCGCCGAAGTACTTGCTCACGGCCTCGAGGTTCTCGCGTCTGGTGACGACGCGCACCCGGTCGCCCAGCTCGAGCACCGTGTCGCCGTGGGGCAGCAGGTCGGCGTCGCCGCGGCGGACCCTGGTGATGATCGCCCCCTGGGAGCGCGGCAGGTCGAGCTCGCGCAGGCGCTTGCCGGCCACGGCGGGGTTCGAGACGAAGACGCGCCGGAAGTCGAGGGTGTGGCGGTCGAGCTCGAGGGGCTCGGGGGCGAGCTCGCCCATGGTGGCGATCACCCGGTCCACCTCGTCAACCTGGCCGATCACGCTGACCAGATCGTTGAGCTTGAGGTAGGCGTCGCTGGTGGCGATGCTGGGGTGGCCGTCGCGCTGGACGCGACCGAAGACCACGTCCCAGCCGCTGGTGCGGATCAGCTCGCCGACGTTGCGCCCGTCCATGGCGGGCCTGGTCACGCGCACCGTGCGGTTGACCAGGTTCTCGGTGCCGGCGCCCAGGTCGGGGCGCGAGCGGGCCTCCAGGGCGTAGTCCACCTTCCAGAGCCGCTGCGCCAGGTAGATCGCCAGGATCATGCCCAGCACGCCCATGGGGTAGGTGACCGAGTAGCCGACCACGGGCTCGGCCAGGACCGCGTCGCTCAGGGCCGCGCCGCCGCCCTGCTTGAGCTGCTCGATCACGCCGGCGAGGGCGGGGGTGTTGGTGAGGCTGCCCGCGAACATGCCCGCGGCCACCGGCGCGCTCACCCCGATCACGAAGTAGGCGGCCACGGTCAGGAGGGCGGCCAGCGCGATCACGCCGAGGACGAGCAGGTTGTCGCGCAGCCCCTTGCGCTGCAGCGAGGCGAAGAAGCCCGGGCCGCTGCTCAGGCCGATCGTGTAGACGAAGAGGACCAGCCCGAGCAGGTAGATGATCTCGGGCAGCCTGAGCTCGGGGTTGAGGGCGCCGAAGGCCAGCCCGACGAAGAGCACCGCCGCGACGCCGAGGCTCACGCCGCCGATCCTGATCCGGCCCAGCAGGTAGCCGATGGCGGAGACGACGAAGAGCAGCAGCAGGGGGTTCTGAATCAGCAGGTCGATCACGCGACGCTCCAGATACACATGACGCCGCGGCCAGGGCATCCAGCTGCCCGCGGCCACAGCGCCGTGTGCGATACTCCTTCGGGAGGCGCGCTCCCAAGGGAGTATGGTATCATAGTGATGAGCAGTTTCCGTTAAGATTGAGGTGAGCCATGGTCACTGAAGATATGGTGCGCGCCGCGCTGAAGAATGTGGTTGACCCGGAGATCGGCCTCGATATTGTCAACCTGGGCCTGGTCTACCGCATTGACGTGCTCGAGGAGGGTCGCAAGGTTGACATTGACATGACCCTGACCACCCCGGCCTGCCCCGCCGGCCCCCAGATCCTCGACCAGGCCAAGCGCGAGGTGCTGGCCCTCGGCGAGGTCTACAAGGCCCTCGAGGACGTCAGGATCAACCTGGTCTGGACGCCGTTCTGGAACCCCTCGCTGATGAGCGAGGATGCCCGCGAGGAGCTCGGCTTCTTCTAGGCGCCGGCCCGCGGATTTGAGGGAGTCACAGCGGCGCGCCGGCGGCCACCAGGCCACCGGCGCGCCGCCGCATGTGCCGCGCCCGTAGCGGGCCGGCGCGCCCCTACGCCAGGCGCAGCCGCGCCAGGCTGGCCAGGGCCGGCCCTCCGCCGATCTCGGGCACGATCTGGAGCTCCAGGGCGGTGACGCCGTCCAGGCCGACCTGGTAGTCCTCGACCTGGCGGGTGGTGCCGGGCGGGCTGAAGGTGTACTGCTGGCGCAGCAGGTCATGGAAGGTCCGCCCGCCGTCGGCCGACCAGCGCAGGGCGAACTCCTGGGTGCGCTGGCGCGCCTCCTCCTGGAACTCGAGCCGGACCCGGCGCAGGGGCTGGGGCCGGTCGAAGATCAGGCGGATCGTCTGGGGGCCGGGCTCGGCGGCGCGCCAGCCGGCGCCCGCGCCCTGGCCCAGGGCGGCCTCGATGGGGGCGCCGGGCTCCTCCGAGGTCAGCTCGACCTGCGCGAGCTGCTCCAGGTCGAGCCAGCCGCCCTCGGGCGCGGCGTCCGCGCTCGCGCCGCCCATGATCCGTTTGCGCATCGTAGCTCCTCACAACACCGCCGGGGTTCCTGGCTGAGTATACCACGCCGCGCGCCTGGCGCCTGCGAGCGGCGGTTGTGAGAAAAGTTACAGGCATTGGCGCGGCCCGCTGCTATGCTGGCAGGGCGGGGCGGGCGCGCCGCGGCCCCGCCCGCCACCGCGGCCCCGCCCGGGCCACCAGGAGGGAGTCACGCCATGACCGCCG
>DAOLDO010000280.1:0-7663 GCA_035327325.1 Chloroflexaceae bacterium
GGGGGGCCGGGGGGGCCGCCCCCCCCGCGGCGGGGGCGTGGGGGGCCTGGCGGCAGGCCCCCCACAAAACCGGGGTCGCAGGGGACGCCCCTGCGCGACCTCAGTCGAGCGGCACCACCAGCACCGGGCACGGGCTCTCGCGCAGCACCTTCTCGGCCGTGCTGCCCTTGAAAAGGCGCTCGAGCCCACGGGGCCGCCGCGTGCCCATCACGATCAGGCGCGCCCGGCGCCCGATGGCCTCGCCCACGATCGCCCCCGCCGGGTCGTCGTCTGTGTCGCTGTGCTCGACGCGCAGGCCCTCGGCCTGCAGCTCGTTGCCGAGGATGTTCAGGTAGCCCGCGGCCTCGGGGTCGGCGACGCGGTGGGCCGGCTCGGCGGCGGGATGGGCCGCCGCGGCGGGCGCGTCCAGCGCGCCGCTGGTCGCCACGGTGGGCC
Source organism: Chloroflexaceae bacterium (assembly GCA_035327325.1). Lineage (GTDB taxonomy): Bacteria > Chloroflexota > Chloroflexia > Chloroflexales > Chloroflexaceae > CAIWXH01. The sequence continues at coordinate 436 of DAOLDO010000280.1, forward strand.
GCGGCGTCGGGCTCACGTCGGGCAGGGTGACGCCCGAGGTGCCGTCCACGGCGGTGCCGACGTGCATGTTCACGCCGGGCGTGGCCGCCTCGTCCTCGGGCGGCAGCACGTCGCTGTCGGCGGTCCGCACCAGCACCAGGGTCGCCCCGTAGAGCCGGGCCAGGTCCTTCGCCGGCGCCAGGACGCGCTCGGAGTCGCGGCGGCCGTCGAGGGCGACGATGATCGCTGCGCTGTCCATGGGGGTCTCCTTCACGCTTCGGCCCGGCCCGCGCGGGGCCGGGCGCACATTCCCGCGGCCAGAATCGCAAGATCGCGGCCAGGGCCGGCGCCGCGGGGCGCGAGTGGCGGTACAATGGCGCCGGACAGGCACATGGAAGGAGGGGCGCGTGGAGGACTCAGGCGAGGCCAGGCCGCGCAAGGCGGCCGTCGAGGAGCGCATGGCCGACATCGTGCTGCCCGACCAGACCAACGGCTTCGGCACGATGTTCGGCGGCGACGTCATGGCCCTGATGGACAAGGCCGCCGCCATCGCGGCCCTGCGCTTCTGCCGCCAGCCCGTGGTCACCGCCTCGAGCGAGCGGATTGACTTCCGCACCCCGATCGGCCAGGGCGAGATCGTCGAGGCCTACTCGCGGGTGATCTACGTCGGCCGAACCTCGATGGTGGTGCGCGTGCGCATCTTCGCCGAGCACCCCCTGCGCGGCGAGCGCCGGGTCTGCACCACCGGCTACTTCAGCATGGTCGCCGTCCGCCGCGAGGGCGCCGCCCCCGCCCCCGTGCCCGAGCTGGTCCTGCCGGACGACGAGGCCCGCGCCGAGCACCGCCTCGGCGGCGAGATCCACGCCGCCATCGCCGCGCGCCGGGGGGCGTAGGGCGCCGCGCCTGGGCCCGGGCGCGCCCACGGCCGGCTTTACCAGGATGCCGAGATGGGGTATGCTGAGATCATGATCGACGAAGCGCTCTTCCGCCAGGTGATGGGCCACTTCGCCTCGGGCGTCACCGTGGTGACCACCGCCCATGGCGGGCGCCTGGGCGGCATCACCGTCAGCTCATTCGCCTCGCTCTCGCTCCAGCCGATGCTGGTGCTGGTCTGCATTGACCACGGGGCCGGCAGCCGCGGCGCCATCGCCGAGGCCGGCCAGTTCGCGGTCAACATCCTCGCCGACACCCAGGAGTACCTCTCGCGGCGCTTCGCCAGCGCCGAGGCCGAGAAGTTCATCCCCGGCACCTACGAGCTCTCGCCCCGCGGCCTGCCCCTGCTCAACGGCGCCCTGGCCCACATCGAGTGCCGCCTGCACAGCGCCCTGCCCGGCGGCGACCACACCATCTTCGTCGGCGAGGTCGTCGCCGCGAAGTGCAACGACGGCTGCCCGCTGCTCTACTACCGCTCCGGCTACCACCGGCTCGGCACATAGCCGATCGCACCCGTATGCCCGTCCGCGCACCCCGGCCGACGCCCCCGCGCGCCCTCGCCCTGCTCGCCGCCGCGCTGCTCGCCGCCTGCGCGCCCGGCGGCGCGGCCGAGGGTCCCACGCCGGGCGCGCAGGCGCCCCCCGCCCCCCTGCCCACGCTCATGCCGACGCCCACAGGCGCCCCGGCCCCGCCGCCTGGTCCCACGCTAGCGCCCGCCGACACCGGCTGGCTCGCCGCCGCGCCCGGCGCCGAGCTGCGCCGCCTGCGCGTCAGCGTCGCCGGTCAGGAGGCCCCGGTCTCGGTCGTGCGCCTCGACCCCGCCCTGGTGCGCTTCAGCGTCGGCTACAGCCCCGACGAGCGCCCGCCCCTGTCCGTGTGGGCGGCCCGCGCCGGCGCCCTCGCCGTGATCAACGGCGGCTTCTTCGACGCCGACGGCCGCAGCGTGGCCCTGCTCGTCCACGGCGGGCGGCCCGTCGGCGCCAGCTACGAGGGCCGCGGCGGCATGTTCGCCGTCGCCCCCGACGGCGCCGTCTCGCTGCGCGCCCTCGCCGACGCCCCCTACGACCCCGCCGAGCCCCTCGCCGAGGCCCTCCAGGGCTGGCCCGTGCTCGTTCGCCCCGGCGGCGTCGCCGCCTACACCTACGAGGACGGCGCACGCGACCGGCGTAGCGCCCTCGGGCTCGACCGCGAGGGCCGCGTGCTGCTGATCGCCGCGCCCACCGCCGCCTTCACCCTCGCCGAGCTCAGCGCCTGGCTCGCCGCCGCAGACCTCGGCCTCGACAGCGCCGTCAACCTCGACGGCGGCGCCTCCACCGGCCTCATGCTGCTCAGCGCCGAGGCCCCCGAGCGCATTGACGCCTTCAGCCCCCTGCCGATCGTGCTCATAGCCCACCCGCGCTAGTGGGACACTTGACACGCTCGTCGCCATTGCCGCTGAGGTGTGAGGTCTGCGGTGTGATCCGCGCCGGTGCGGCCCTACTCACACCTCACACAGCGAGCGCAGCGAGCGCCTCACACCTCGCAACATGGCCCGGCCGAAGCAAAACGACAGCGTGCTGCGTCCGCACCAGAGCCGAGCCCCCCCTCAGCCCTACAAGATCCGCTTCCCCAGGGCCGACAGCGCCAGCTCCACCGCCAGCTCCGCCGTCGCGTTGCGCTCGTCGAGGATCGGGTTGACCTCCACCACGTCAAGGCTGCGCAGCGCCCCCGTCTGGCAGAGCAGCTCCATGGCCAGGTGGGCCTCGCGGCGCGAGATGCCCCCGAACACCGGGGTGCCCACCCCCGGCGCCTCGCGCGGCTCCACCACGTCAAGGTCGAAGCTCAGGTGGAAGCCGGCGGTGCCCCGCGTCGCCACGGCCGCCGCCTCGTCAATCACAGTGGCCATGCCGCGCCGGTCAACCTCGTGCATCGTGAAGACGTGCACGCCCGAGGCGCGCAGGGCCTCGCGCTCGAGCGGGTCGAGGTCGCGCACGCCCACCAGGGCCACGTGCTCGGGCCGCACCGCCGGGGCGCGCCCCGCCAGCCCCGTGAGCAGCGGGTGGCCGCGCCCGGTCAGGGCGGCCAGGGACATGCCGTGGATGTTGCCGCTCGGCGTCGTCTCGGCGCTGTTGTAGTCGGCGTGGGCGTCCACCCAGATCAGGCCCAGGGCGCGCCCCCGCGCGCTGCCGCTGGCCGAGCCGATCGCCAGGCTGTGGTCGCCCCCCAGGATCACCGGCAGCTGCCCCTGCTCGACGCAGGCCGCCACCGTGCCGGCCAGGGCCTCGCAGAGGGCCGCGATCGGCTCGAGGTAGCGCAGCCTGTCCCCCTCGGGCGGCGGCGCGCTCGTCTCCACCATCGGCGCCGGCAGGTTGCCCAGGTCGCGCACCTGGCAGCCCAGGGCCTCAAGGCGCGCGCGCAGGCCCGCGTAGCGTATCGCGCTCGGCCCCATATCCACGCCGCGCCGGCCCGCGCCCAGGTCAATCGGCACGCCGACGATCGCGATCTCGTTGCCCATGGCCTCGTTGCCTCCTTAACTCTAGCGCCCGCGCCCCGCTGCGCGGGAGAGCCGTTGCCGCGCGGGGCCCGGCCCCCGGCGTGGCCTCTTCCCCCACCTCGGGCCTGCACCAACCAGTGAACGTTCCTCTCCTCCGGCGATATATCCCTTTCTTCTCGCGGCGCCGCGACGATCTACCATAACGGCACCGCGCACAATCAGCTCTCATTCTACACCGAGGTGACAGCTATGCTCTACACGACACTTCGCCTGCAGCCGCGTCTCATCCTCCCCGGTCGGTAGCCAACGCGTCTTCGACCCGGCCGGCGAGCGCGTCGTCTTCGCCGCGGACATGAGGCTCATCACCGGCTTCGAGCTCTTCCCGCTGTCCAGGTCTACCTGCCAGCGGTCGAGCGCCAGGGAGGGGTTATGGCACGCTTTTATGTCTGGCCCGCTGCCCTGCTCGTTCTCTGCGCGGTGATTGCGCTCCCCCTCCTTCCCAGGCAAGGGGTAGACGCGCAGCGGGCTGTCCAGTCGGTCCGCAAGCTCAGCGCGGTCACGGCGACCGACGGCGATGTGGAGGCTTACGCGGCGAGCGAAGCCGACGCCCTGGCGGTCTACATGGCCGACCAAACCACCGACGGCGTGTACGAGCTTTTTAGCGTGCCCCTGGCGGGCGGCACACCAACGCGGCTCAGCGCCTCAGGCCAGACTGTTGTAGGCTTCAAGGTCAGCCCTGTGGGCGGGCAGGTCGTCTACGCCGCGCTCCAGGCGGGCCAGGCGAATGCATCACTCTTCAGCGTGCCTATCGGCGGCGGGGACGTCACGCCCATCGTGGCTAGCCTGTCCACGGCCAGCGCCGCGATCGCCTTCACGGCGGACGGCGACCGGGTGCTCTTCCGCGCGACCGGCGAGGACCCACTCGATGCCAGTACGCTTTACAGCGCGCCGGCAGCCGGTGGCCCCGCCACGCTGATCGCCGACGACGTCTCCTACTTCGCCCTCGACCCCACGAGCGCCCGGGTGGTCTTCATCAGTGCCTCAGGCACGCCCAACCTCCGGAGCGCCCCGGTCGCCGGTGGCAGCATCAGGGGCCTCGGGACAACGAGCGGCGCCTCCATACTGATCACCCCCGACGGCACACGCGTCGTGTACGAGCAAGCGGCCAACGGAAACAGGCCCATCGTCATCAGCCTGCCTCTTGCCGGCGGCCCCGGCACGACGCTCGTGCCGCTGAGCGACGCCCTTGACGAGCCGACCATGCAGGTCAGCACCGACGGCGCTTTCCTCCTTTACGGAGGTCGAGTGCCGACGGGCTACCTAGAAAACCCCCGGGTCTTCCGCCTCCTGCGCGTCCCAATCGCCGGTGGCCCCGCCGTGACTCTCCATGAGTTCGTCGCCCCTGTCGGCGTGCCCACGGGCATAAGCCTCGCCCAGGCGCCAGGCGGCGGTCGTATCGTCTACGGCCTCACCATCTACAATAGGATCGGCCTCCACACGGCCCACCTCGCAAGCGTGCCGGCGGACGGCGGCCAGGCTGTGACACTCAGTAGCGTCCCATTCATGTCCGGCATCGTCCCCTTCAAGCTCAGCGCCGACGGCACACAGGTCCTCTTCACGCTGGATTATATGCTCTACCGCGTCCCGACAGCGGGTGGCGCGGCACCCACCCTGCTGAGCAGGACGAGGCCGGTCAGGGAGTTTGCCTTCGCCGCGGACGGCACCGCCGTCTTCTTTGAGGTCAGCAATGTCATCCACATCCTCATCGAGCCTGGCAGCCTGGCCTACGCCCCGAGGGATCGCCACGCCTTATCGGTGGAGAAGCCGGCTGACGGGGCCGACGTGTGGGACTTCACACTCGTGGGGCAGACGGCCCTCTACAGGGGTATCCGCCATCCGGACGTGATCGAGCTCTACGCCGCCAACCTGGCGGTCAACAGCGTCTACATGCCCCTGATCGGCCGGTAGCGCGGCGCCTTCACGCCGCCATGCCCGCCCCGGCAACGGCGAGACCGGGAGCGGCGGCCGCTCCCGGTCTCCTGGTCGGTCCCCTGGGCTCGCTCAGACGCCGCTCTCGCTGGTGGCGGGCTCGAGGGAGAGGGACTCGGGGGCGCCGAAGCGCACCTCGAGCACGCCGTTGCGGAAGAAGGCCCTGGTGGCCGGGCGCTCGGCGAGGGTCATGGGCAGGATCATATCGCGGCGGAAGTTGCCGATCTCGACGAACAGCTCGTCGCCGCGCTTGGTCATGCTGACCTTGCCGATCTCGACGTGGGGCAGGGGCAGGCGCATCACGTACTCGTCGCCGTCGCGCACGATCTCCTGGGTCTTGCCGCGGAACTGCACCTTGACCGGGTCGGTCTCGCCGAAGAGCGTGCGGCCGACCTCGGAGAGGTCCTGCACGCCGGCCAGGTCGCGGGCGTAGTAGGGACCCTCCCAGATCGGCAGGGGGTCGAAGAGATCGTGGGCGAGCTTGCGGTAGCCCTGCTGGATGCGGGCCATCTCGCGCATGAACGCGCCCTCGGCCTGCTCGACGGGCAGCACCTTGTTGAGCACCACGCCGTCAACGGGGTAGCCGAAGAGGGACAGGTAGGTGGCGGCGCGCTGGGCCTCCTTGATCACCATGCGCTCGGGGTTGATCACCAGGCGGTAGGAGCTGATCTCGGGGTCGGTGAGGGTCTCGCGCAGGGCCTCGACGCCCTTGGTCAGGCGCTCGAGGGTGGCGAACATATCGCTGGCCGGGATGAGCTGCTTGACCAGGGGGCGGGCGGCCTTGAGGGTCGCGGGCTCCCAGTCCATCACCCTCGCGGCGTACCAGGTGAAGGTCTCGGGCATGGTCAGCAGGCGCACCGTCTCGCCGGTGGGGGCGGCGTCCACCACCACCACGTCGAACTCGCCGGTCTTGGCCTGGCGGCGGATATGGAGCAGGCTGACGACCTCCTCCATGCCGGGGATGATCGCCAGCTCTTCTGCGGCGACCTCGTCAACGCCCTTGCGGCGCAGCAGGGTCGAGAGGTAGCCGCGCAGCTCGCCCCAGTGCTCGCGCACCTCATCGAGCACGTTGATCTCCTGGCCCCAGAGCCGGTCGGTCAGCTTGGTGGGCAGCGAGCCCAGAGGGGCGTCGAGAGCGTCGGCCAGGCTGTGGGCCACGTCGGTGCTGACCACCAGGGTACGGTAGCCCAGCTCGGCCGCGCGCACCGCCGTGGCGGCCGCCGTCGTCGTCTTGCCGACGCCGCCCTTCCCAAGATACAGGATGAGCCGCATAACCAGGGTGTCCTTTTACTAGGGCCGCCCGCGCTGCCGGGCGGATCAAGCTCAGCGTCCTGCGGCGAGACGAGCAAGGCCCGTTCCGCGGCGCGACAATACGACGACCCGTGCATTGTACGTGTTGCATCAGGGCGCGTCAAACGGCGTTGACAGCCCCGGGGGGGTGTGCTACCCTTGCCGGTAGCGAAGCAGAGAAAGGCGCCCTGTGCTCACCGACCTCTACCTGATCCGCCACGGCCAGCCGGCCCGGGATGCGGCGATCCCGTACAACACGCCCCCCGGCCCCGAACTCGCCGAGCGCGGGCGCGCCGAGGCCGCCCAGGCCGCCGCCTTCCTCGCCGACAGGGCCGTCGAGCTGCTCTTCGCCTCGCCCTTCGCCCGCACCGCCCAGACCGCCGAGGTGCTGGCCGAGGCCCTCGCCATCCCCGTCACCCTCACCGCCCTCGCCCAGGAGCACGGTCCCGCGGAGAGCTTCGAGCAGGTGCGCGAGCGCGTCGCCGAGCTCCTGGCCGCCCTCGACGACGGGCCCCACAGCCGGGTTGCCCTGGTCACCCACGGCTCGCCGATCCGCGCCGCCCT
>DAOLDO010000281.1:0-7658 GCA_035327325.1 Chloroflexaceae bacterium
ATCGAGGGCCGCCGCACCCAGCTCGTCGCCCAGGAGCTGCTGCGCGCCCGCCAGTCGGCCCAGGCCACCGAGCTGCTCGCGGCCGAGCGTATCCGCTCGGCGACCCTGCTGCTCGAGCTGATCGCCGAGCACCCGGGCGCGGCGGCGCCCACGGCCCTCTCGCAGATGCGGGCCTACCTGCGCGACACCCGCGACAACACCTTCTTCGACCTGCTCACGGTCGTGGACGCGGGCGGTCGGGTGCTGGTCCAGGACGGCGACCGGACCCTCTGGCGGCCCGACGGCGGCACCAACCCGCGCTCCAGCTGGGGCACGCCCGACGAGGGCCTGGTGGTCGAGGTGCGGGCGCCTGTGGCCACGGGCGAGACGAGCAGCGGCACCCTGGTGGGCAGCTTTCGCCTCGACCGCTCGCTGATCACCTACGTGCGCGCCACCACCGACCTCGAGCAGAGTCTGCTGCGGGACGGCCGGCTGGTGGCCACAAGCCTCGCGGCCCGCGTCGAGAGCCCCGGCCCGCTGGTGACGGCCGACCCCGACGTCCCCGTGGAGCTGATGGTCGCCGGCAGCCGCTACCTCGGCCTGACCACGCCGCTGCGCGACCCGGCGGGCAACCGCCTGGCGACGCTCGAGGTGCTGGTGCCCCTGACGACGCTGCGCTCCGCCCAGCAGCAGGCCACCGTGGTGATCATCGGGGCGCTGCTCCTGGCCGTCACCCTGGCCTCGCTGCTGAGCTGGCTGCTCGCGCGGCGGATCACCGGGCCGGTGAGCGGCCTGGCGCGGGCCGCCGAGGCGATCGGGCAGGGCGATCTGGGGCGGCCGATCGTGGTGCGCGGCCCGCCCGAGATCCGCCTGCTCAGCGCGACCCTCGAGTGGATGCGCGGCCAGGTGGCGGGCGCCCAGGCCGCCATCGTCGCCGAGAAGGCCCGCTACGCCAACCTGCTCGAGGCAATTGACGAGGCCGTGATCACCCTCGACGGCGCCGGCGCGATCACCTCGCTCAACCGCAGCGCCGAGCGGCTGCTCGCCGTCGATCGGGAGCGGGGGCAGGGCGAGCCCCTGACCCGCTGGCTGCGCACGGCGGACGACGAGCCCCTCGACAGCGAGCAGATCCCCTCATCAGGGGTGGGCCGGCTCGCCGCCCTGACCGACGGCGGCGCCTACACCCTCGAGGCCACCCGCTCGACCTTCCACCCCGACCTCAGCGACACGGCCGCCGAGACCGTCCTGGTGCTGCGCGACGTGAGCGACGAGGCGGCGCTGCACGAGCTGAAGGAGCAGTTCCTGGCCAACGTCACCCACGAGTTCCGCACCCCCCTGGCGGCCCTGATCGCCTCGCTCGAGCTGCTGCGCGACGAGCAGGAGAGCCTCACGCCGGCCGAGCGGGCCCAGTTGCTCGACGCGACCCAGGTGGGCGTGCGCCGGCTCGACAGCCTGGTGCAGAACCTGCTCGACGGCGCGAGCCTCCAGGCCGGCTACTTCCGGGTTGACCCCGAGCCGGCCCGCCTGCCCCCCCTGGTGGACGAGGCCGTGTCCCTGATGCAGCCCCTGGTCCAGAAGCGGGCGCAGACCGTCAGCGTACTGGTGCCGGCCGACCTGCCGCCGGTGCTGGCCGACGGCCGGCGCGTGGTGCAGGTGTTGGTCAACCTGCTCTCCAACGCCAGCAAGTTCGGCCCGCGTGGCGACACCCTGGTGCTGGAGGCCCGCCGCGAGCCCGAGGCCGTGTGCATCCTGGTCAGCGACCACGGGCCCGGCATCCCGGCCAGGCGCCGGCCGCGGCTCTTCGACCGCTTCCTGCGCCCCGGCGAGGAGACCGTGGCCGAGCAGGGCGTCGGCCTCGGGCTCGCCATCGTGCGGGCGATCGTCGAGCGCCACGGCGGCGAGGTCCGCGTTGAGCCCACGGCCCAGGGGACGACCACCTTCAGCGTAACCCTGCCCCTGGCGGACGGGGCCGCGCCGGCCCTGGAGGACGCCGATGAAGATCCTGCTGGTTGACGACGACACGACCCTGGCCGAGGTGACGGCCTTCGCCCTGCGGCGGGCCGGCTTCCTGGTCATCATCGCCCACAACGGACTCGAGGCCCTGGAGGTCTGGGAGCGCGAGCGCCCCGACCTGCTCATCCTCGACGTGCAGCTCCCCGGCAAGGACGGCCTGGACCTGTGCCGCGAGATCCGGCAGACGAGCATGGTGCCGATCATCATGCTGACGGTGCGGGGCGGCGACGACGACATCGTGCAGGGGCTGGAGCTTGGGGCCGACGACTACATGCCCAAGCCGTTCAGCCCCAGGCAGCTGATCGCGCGGGTGCGGGCCCTGCTGCGCCGCAGCCAGAGCGTGCCCCGGCAGGCCAGGCTGGCGCTGCACGACCTGGTGCTCGACACGGGCCAGCAGGCCGTCCAGACGCCCCAGGGCACGATCCGGCTTACGCCGATGGAGTTCCGCCTGCTGCACTATCTTCTGGTGAACCGCGGCCAGGTGGTGCCGACCGACACCATCCTGACCCACGTCTGGGGCTACGCCGACAGCGGCGACCGCACCCTGCTCAAGCAGCTGATCTACAGGCTGCGCCAGAAGATCGAGCCCCCCGACGCGGCCGGCCAGTATATCGAGACGATCCCGGGCGTCGGCTACACCATTCGTGAGCTGCCCGACGCGCCCGCCGAGGTCGAGGGCTGAGTTTCGTCCGTGTTACCGGGTTGTGACTTCGGCGCGACCGCCGCTGCGACGCGGCCCTGCTACGCTCTCGCCATACTCTCCCCCCGTCTGCGGGGCGGCCGCCGGCACTGACCTCCCCCCTCCTCGGGACCGGCGGCCGCCTCGCTCAATCAGGAGGACTAGGGACGATGGCGACGATGAAGGAGCGGGTGCCCGAGACCAAGCCCGTGGCCGCGGAGACGGCGGCGCCGACGGCGAGCCGGCGCGAGATGGCCGAGTGGCAGGCCCAGCTGATCGCAATCGCGTGCACCGTCGGGATGACCACGCTCCTTGTGCTGGGCTTCAGCCTGCTCACCGGGAGCCTATAGGCGGCGCGCCGCCAGCGCGCTGTCCGCGTGTCCACAGGCGGCGCTTCCGGACGAGGAAGCATGCCCATGGGTGTTCGCCCCAGCCCGGCCTGTAGCCGGTCGCGCGCGAGCCAGGCGCTGACGGAGCTGTACCAGCTCCAGAGCGCCGCCCTGATCGCGCACCTGGATCGTCTGCTCAGACAGCGCCCGCTGGCCGAGGACCTCTGCCACGAGACCTTCCTGCGCGCGTGGCGGCACTGGCGCTCGGGCGGGCCGCCGGCCGAGGCCCGGGCCTGGCTGTACCGGGTCGCGACCAACCTGGCCTACGACGAGCTGCGCCGGCGCCGGCGCCGGGCCGAGGTCGGGCTCCGCGAGCAGCCGCTCGTGTGCGACGTCGCCGGCGCGCAGTTCAGCCAGATCGAGGACCGTGACCTGGTGCAATGGCTGCTCGCCGCCCTGACGCCCGAGACGGCGGCGCTGCTCGTGGCCCGCTTCGCCGAGCGGCGAGCCCTGCACGACCTGTCCGCCCGGCTCGCGCTCCCCGAGGGCACGCTGAAGAGCCGCAGCGCGCGGGCCCGGGCCCGCCTGCGGCTCCTGCTGGAGCGGGCCGACATATAACCCCTTTGTAACCGCCCCCAAACAAAGCCTGTAACCGCGCGCGCCGATCATGAGGGTCGGCGCGTGCTCGTGTCGGCCGTCTCCCCTCGCCCTCGGCACCGCGCCGCGCTGCTCGTGCAAGCCCTCCGCCGGCGTCCGCCGGACCTCGGGAGGCCCGGCCTGCCATGGCCTCGGCGGAGCTGATCAGGAGTTCCTATGGCTACTCGTTTGACCCGCCGCCTCGCCCGCGGCGCGGCCGCGCTCTTGCTCGCGTGTCTGCTCGCCGGGGCGACGCTGCTCGCGCCGCCGGGCGCCGCCCAGGAGGCCGCGCCCGCCCAGCGCGTCGGCCTCGAGCTCGTCGGCAGCTTCGGCGGCAGCGTGCGCGCCCTCGCCGTCGCCGGTGACCGCGCCTACATCGGCGAGGGCAGCGCCCTGGTCGTGCTCGACATCAGCGACCCGGCCACGCCCGCGCCCCTCGGTCGTCTGCGCCTACCCGACCTGGTCGAGTCCGTGGCCCTGGCCGACGGGGTCGCCTACGTGAGCCTGGGCCTCGCCGGCCTCGCGCTGGTGGACGTAGCCGACCCGGCCGCGCCCGCGCTCCTGGCGCTCTACGACAGCCCGGGCTTCGCCCGGGGGGTGGCGGCGGCCGGCGGTCGCGCCTACCTGGCCGACGGCTTCAGCGGCCTGCTCATCCTCGACGTGGCCGACCCGGCGGCGCCCGCGCTGCTCGGCACCTTCGACACCCCCGGCGACGTCGGCGCCCGTGACGTGCAGGTCGTCGGCGACCTGGCCTACCTCGTGGACGGCTCGAGTGGCTTCGCCGTGGTGGACGTGAGCGACCCCGCCAGCCCGCGGGCCCGCGGCAGCTACGCCACCCCGGGCGTGTCGGGCGGCCTGGCCGTGGCGGGCGACCTGGCCTACGTCGCCGACGGGGCCGGCGGCGTGCGCGTCGTGGACGTGAGCAACCCCGACGCGCCGGCCCTGCGCGGCGCGCTGGACCTGGGCGCCTTCGCGGCCGCGATCGCGGTGGACGGCGACCGGGCCTACGTGGCCGAGCGCGAGGACGGCTTCCAGGTGCTCGATATCGCCGACCCGGCGGCGCCCGCGGTCCTGGCGAGCTTTGACACCGCCGGCGCCGCCGCCGACATCGCCTTCGCCGGCGGGCGGGTCTACGTGGCCGACGGCGGCGCCGGCCTCCAGATCTTCGCCGCGGACGGCCCGGGCGAGCCCCAGCTGCTCGGGCAGTACAACGTCCTCGGCAACACGCTCGGGCTCGACCTGGCGGGCGACCTGGTCTACGCGGTGGACCGCGACAGCGGGCTGCAGATCGTCAGCATCGCCGACCCGGCGCGACCCGCGCTCGTCGGCAGCTACGACACGCCGGGCGAGGCCAGGGACGTGCAGGTGGTGGGCTCGCGGGCCTACATCGCCGACGGCGCGGCCGGGCTGGTGATCGTGGACGTGAGCGCGCCGGAGAGCCCGGTGCCCCTCGGGCGCTTCAACACGGCGGGCATCGCCTCCGAGGTGCAGGCGGTCAACACCCTGGCCTACGTGGCCGACGCCTACGGCGGCCTCCAGATCATTGACGTGCTCGACCCGACCCGGCCCATCCTCCGCGCCACCGTGGACGCCCCCGGCCTGGCCCGCGGCGTGCGTGTCGTCGGCTCGGTCGCCTACGTCGCCGACGAGCAGCGCGGGCCGTACACCGTGGATGTGCGCGTCCCGGGCGCGCCCGTGCTCCTGAGCAGCGGCTCGCCCTTAGGGGCCGGTCGGCGCATAGATGTGCGCGACGGCAGGGCCTACCTGGCCGGGCTCTTCGGCGGCCTCCAGATCCTCGACGTGCGCGACCCCGCCCGGCCCGAGACGATCGGGCAGGCGTCGGGCGCCGGCCCCGCCTTCGACATCCACGTGGACGGCCAGCGAGTCTACCTGGCCGACCTGCGCGGCGTGCGCGTCTTCGACGTGAGCGACCCCGCCTCGCCTGACCTCGTCGGCACGTTCGAGACCGCGGGCAGCGCGCGCACGATCGAGGCGGCCGGCGGCCTGCTCGTCGTCGCCGACGAGCGGGGCGGCCTCAAGATCCTGCGCGAGGGTCCGGCCGAGGCCCCGCCGCCGGCCATCTACCTGCCGGCCGTGTGGCGGTAGTGCGCTTTCAGCGCAGGGTCTCGGGTATCGGGCATAGGGTATGGCGTCCTGAAGCCCGAGGCGCTCTGACCATGCCCGAACGGATCGCCTGTACGGGGCGGGGCGGGCGCGTGGGGCGACCCCACGCGGTCGCCCCTACGTGCGCGCCCCGCCCGCCCGGGCGGCGGCGATGCGCACGGCGCTGTTGATCAGGCCGATGTGGCTGAACGCCTGGGGGTAGTTGCCCAGGGCCGCGCCGCTGGCCGGGTCGGCCTCCTCGGCGAGGAGCCCGTGGGGGCTGGCGTAGGCCAGGAGGGCCTGGAAGCGCCGCTCCGCCTCGTCCACGCGGCCCATGAGGGTCAGGGCGTCCACCATCCAGAACGAGCAGAGCAGAAAGGCGCCCTCGCCGCCCTCGAGGCCGTCGTCGCCGTGGTAGCGGTAGATCAGCGGCCCATCGCCGAGGGCCGCGTCGATCCGCTCGACGGTGCTCACCACGCGCGGGTCGTCGGGCGGCAGGAAGCCGACCAGGGGCAGCACCAGCATGCTCGCGTCGAGCTCGTCGGAGCCGTAGCGCTGGGTGAAGGCCCGCGCCGACGCGCTCCAGCCGTTGGCCAGCAGGTCGGCGCGGATCGCGTCGCGCGACGCCCCCCAGCGCGCCCGGTCGTAGGCCCAGCCGTGGCGCTCGGCGATGGTGATGCCCCGATCCAGGGCGAGCCAGCACATCAGCTTGGAGAAGGTGAAGTGGGCCTTGTCGGCCCGCACCTCCCAGATCCCGTGGTCGGGCTCCTGCCAGTGGGCGCAGACATAGTCAATCTCGGCCCGCAACACGTCCCACTGCCAGGGCTCGAGCAGGTTGCCCTCCAGCTCGTAGAGGGCGGCCGCGTCGAGCACGCCGCCGTAGACGTCGAGCTGGCGCTGGTCGTAGGCGCCGTTGCCGATGCGGACGGGCCGCGATCCCATGTAGCCCTCGAGGTGGTCGAGGGTCTGCTCGGCGAGGTCGGCGGCGCCGTCCACGGCGTACATGATCTGGAGCGGCGTGCCGTGGCGGCGGCCCTGCTCGCCGAGCCAGCGGAAGAAGGCCACGGCCTCGTCGCGGTAGCCCAGCCTGTAGAGAGCGTCGAGGGTGAACGAGGCGTCGCGCAGCCAGGTGTAGCGGTAGTCCCAGTTGCGCACCCCGCCGATCCACTCGGGGAGCGAAGTGGTGGGCGCGGCGATGATCGCCCCGCTGGGCGCGTAGGTGAGCAGCTTCAGGGTGATCGCCGAGCGGCGCAGCTCGGCGGCCCAGGGCCCCTCGTAGCGGCCCTTCGCCACCCAGGCGTCCCAGTAGGCGGCGGTGAGCTCCCGCTCGCGCGGCAGGTCGTCCAGCCGGGCGGGCGCCCCCGAGCGCAGCATCAGCCGCAGCTCCTGGCCGGCCCTCAGGGTGGCGCGCACCGTCGCCGCCGGCCCCTGGACGCTCAGCTCGTGGGAGCAGGCGAGGGCGAACTGCTCGCCGTGGGCGGCAAAGGCCAGGCCGCCGGCCGTGCGCTGCAGGGCCGCCTCGGCCAGGCCGTAGTCGGGGCGGGGCGCGAAGTGGCTCTCGACCGTGACCTCGCCCTCGGTGCAGCGTAGCACCCGGCACAGGTCGTGCTCCGAGGTCGGCCCCTCCCAGGGCGACATCCAGTCGTAGAGCTCGGCGCGACCGGTCTCGGTGACGAAGCTGGTCACCAGGATCGCGCTCTCGCCGTCGTAGCGCTGGCCGGCGCCGGTGATGCCCGTGGGCGCCAGGCGCCAGATGCCCCCCCGCTCGTGGTCGAGCAGGGCGGCGAACAGGCTCGGCGAGTCGAAGCGCGGCCAGGGCAGCCAGACGATGGCCCCCTCGGCGCTGACCAGCCCCGCGGTGTGCAGGTCGCCGATCAGGCCGTGGTCGTTGATCGGGCTGTAGCCCATGGTTCTCCCTC
>DAOLDO010000282.1:0-7646 GCA_035327325.1 Chloroflexaceae bacterium
GCTCGGCGCCGGGGCCTACGCCAGCGCCACGCTGCTGCCGGCCCTCAAGGACCTGCGCGAGGTCGAGCTGGTCGGCGTCGCCTCGGCCCGCGGCGTCACCGCCCGCGTCGCCGCCGAGCGCTTCGGCTTCGCCTACTGCGCCAGCGACGCGGCCGCCATCCTCGATGACCCGCGGGTCAACACCGTGGCCGTCCTCACACGACATAACCTGCACGCCCGGCAGACGATCGCGGCCCTGGTGGCGGGCAAGCACGTCTTCGTCGAGAAGCCCCTCTGCCTGAGCGAGGCCGAGCTGGATGCGGTGGAGGCCGCCTACGTCGCGGCCCACGCCCGCGCGCGGGCCGCCGGCGAGCCCGGGCCCGCGCTCATGGTCGGCTTCAACCGGCGCTTCGCCCCTATGGTCCTCGCCCTGAAGGAGCAGCTGGCCGCCGTGCGCGAGCCCATGCTGCTGAGCTGCCGGGTCAACGCGGGCCACATCCCGCCCGACCACTGGACCCAGGACCCGGCGGTGGGCGGCGGGCGCCTGCTGGGCGAGGGCTGCCACTTCGTGGACCTGCTGGCCTTCCTGGCGGGCAGCGAGGTGCGGCGGGTCGAGGCCAGGGCCCTGCCCGACGGCGGGCGCTACAGCCGCGACAACCTGCTCGTGACCCTGGAGTTCGCCAGCGGCTCGGTGGGCACGCTCACCTACGTGGCAAACGGCGACAGGGGCTTCGGCAAAGAGGCCGTGGAGGTCTTCGGGGGCGGGCTGGCCGCGCGCCTGGACGACTACCGCAGCCTGAGCGTCAGGCGCGGCGCCACCAGGGTCGAGCAGACGGCGCGCCTGCGGGCCGACAAGGGCCACCGCGCCGAGTGGCGCGCCCTCGCCGCCCACATCGCGGGGCGGGCGCCCGCGCCGATCGCCTTCGCGGCGATCGCCCACTCCACCCGGGCCACCCTGGCCGCCCGGCGCAGCCTCGAGCTGGGCGCGGCCGTCGAGCTTTGAGCGGGCATTGTGACCTCACCCCCCGCCCCCCTCTCCGCCGCGGAGAGGGGGCGCCGCACCAGCCGCCGTGTGAGCTGAAGGCAGGAACGGATGAAGCGCAGCATAGTGGCAGGTCAGCGGGTCTCACCCCGGAAGCTGGAGCGTGCACGCGCGTTGCGTCGCGCAATGACGCAGGCTGAAGCTCTGCTGTGGGAGCACTTGCGCGGCGGACGCCTCGACGGCCGGAAATTTCGGCGGCAGCAGATTATAGACGGTTTCATTGCCGACTTCTACTGTCACGCCGCCCAGCTGGTCGTCGAGGTGGACGGCGCTGTCCATCAGCGCCAGGCTGACTACGATGGGGAGCGTGATCGCGTTATCGCCGCGCACGGTCTGCGGGTGGTCCGTGTGACGAATGACGAGGTGCTCCAGCATATTGATGCCGTACTGGAGCTTATCAGCAGCTACCTCGATCCCCCTCTCCGTGGCGGAGAGGGGGCGCCGCGTCAGCGGCGGGGGTGAGGTCCGGCAAGGCGATAGGAGCAAAGGCAGCAGACCCTATGACCCCAGCGAAACGCTTCCTGCACGTGGTCGGCGCCCGCCCGAACTTCATGAAGGCGGCGCCCGTGGTGGCGGCCCTGGCCGCCCGCCCCGGCGTCGAGCAGCTGCTGGTCCACACCGGCCAGCACTACGACGCCAACATGTCCGCGATCTTCTTCGAGCAGCTCGGCCTGCCCCGCCCCGACGTCAACCTCGAGGTCGGCTCCGGCTCCCACGCCGTGCAGACTGCCCAGACCATGGTCCGCCTCGAGGAGGTGGTGCGCGAGCGCGAGCCGACGGCCGTGGTCGTCTACGGCGACGTCAACTCGACCGTGGCCGCCGCCCTGGTCTGCGCCAAGCTGCTCGTCCCGGTGGCCCATGTGGAGGCCGGGCTGCGCTCGGGCGACCGCACCATGCCCGAGGAGATCAACCGGCTGCTCACCGACCAGATCGCCGACCTGCTCTTCACGCCGTCGGCCGACGGCGACGCCAACCTGCTGCGCGAGGGCGTGGCCCGCGAGAAGATCCACCTGGTCGGCAACGTGATGATTGACACCCTTGTGCGCCTGCTGCCGGCCGCGCTGGAGGCGTGGGGGCGGGCGCCGTACCGCGAGGGCCTGGGCGAGCGCTACGCCCTGGTGACGCTGCACCGCCCCTCGAACGTGGACGACCCGGCGGGCCTGGCCGCGATCGTCGCGGCCCTGGCCGAGATCGCCCGCGAGCTGCCGGTGGTCTTCCCGGTGCACCCGCGCACGCGTGCGCGCCTCGCAGGGCTGCCCGCCGCCGCCGGGCTGCGCCTGCTCGAGCCCCTGGGCTACCTCGACTTCCTGGCCCTGCAGCGCCACGCCGCCCTGGTGATCACCGACTCGGGCGGCATCCAGGAGGAGACGACCTTCCTCGGCGTGCCCTGCCTGACCGTGCGCGAGAACACCGAGCGCCCCGTCACCGTGACCCACGGCACCAACACGCTGGTCGGCCGCGACATGGGCCGCCTGCGCGACGAGGTGGCCCGCGTCCTGGGCGGCGGGGGGCGCCGGGGCGCCGTCCCGCCCCTCTGGGACGGCCGCGCGGGCGAGCGCATCGCCGATATCCTTGTATCAAAGGTTGCCGGCACGCCCGCCGACCTCACCCCCCTTCCCCCTCTCCGCAGCGGAGAGGGGGAGCCGCGCAGCGGCGGGGGTGAGGTCGCCGGCGCGGCGAGGGCGACGAGCGATCGCGAGCCTCGATGACCGCGCGCATCGGCCGGGCGGGCGCCCTCCTCACCCACATGGGCCCGCGCTGGGTCGCCTTCCGGGCGGCCTACGCGGCGCGGCTGCGCCTCGGCCTGCTCGAGCGGGCCACGCCGGCGCGCCCCTGGGCCGACGCGCCCCTCGCCGAACTGGTGGCCGACCCGGCCCTCGCCGACCCGGCGGCCTACCTGGCCCACCGCCGCGCCGTCCCCCCGGCCCTGCCCTTCGACCCGGGCGACCCCCCCGCCCCGCCCGAGGGCTTCGGGCCGTGGGACGCCGCCGCCGAGCCGCCCCACGCCGAGGCCGCCGAGCTGCGCCGCGGCGAGCTGCGCTTCTTCGGCGGGCCCGCCGTGCCCGTGGGTATGCCGCCCCGGTGGGGCCGCAACGCCCTGGCCGGCCTCGAGGCCCCCGCCGGCGCCCACTGGAGCCGCATCGGCGACTTCGGCCACGGCGACATCAAGGCCATCTGGGAGCCGAGCCGCTTCGCCTGGGCCTTCGCCCTGGCCCGCGCCTACGCCCGCGACGGCGATGACGCCCACGCCGAGCTGTTCTGGGCGCTGCTCGAGGACTGGCGCGCCCACAGCCTGCCCCACAGCGGCCCCAACTGGAAGTGCGGCCAGGAGACGAGCCTGCGCCTGATCGCCTGCGCCTGCGCCGCCCACGCCTTCCTCCACAGCCCCGCCACCACGCCAGCGCGCGCGGCCCTCCTCGCCGAGCTGGCCGCGGTCAGCGCGGAGCGCGTGGGCGCCAACCTCGCCTACGCCCTCAGCCAGCGCAACAACCACGGCGTCAGCGAGGCCGCCGGCCTCTTCACGGCGGGCGCCCTCTTCCCCGAGCTGCGCGGCGCCGCGGGCTGGGAGGCCAGGGGCCGCGCCCTGCTCGAGCGCCTCGCCGCCGAGCTGATCTACCCCGACGGCTGCTTCAGCCAGCACTCGGCCAACTACCAGCGTCTCGCCCTCCACGGCTTCGTCTGGGCCATCGCCCTCGCCCGGCGCCAGGGCCGCCCCCTGAGCGCCGCCCTGCACGAGCGCGTCGGCCGCGCCGCCCTGCTGCTCCACCAGCTCCAGGACGAGGCCACGGGCCGGCTGCCCCGCTACGGCAACGACGACGGCGCCCTGGCCCTCCCCCTCAGCGGCTGCCCCGCGCGCGACTACCGGCCCGCCCTCCAGGCCGCCGCCTACCTCACCCGTGGCGTGCGCTGGTACCCGCCCGGCCCCTGGGACGAGGAGCTGCTCTGGCTCGGCGGCCCCGCCGCCCTCGCCGCGCCCCTCGAGCCGCCCGCCCGCGGCGACCTGCGCGCCGCGGCGGGCGGGCTCTACACCCTGCGCGGCGCCGAGGGCTTCCTCTTCACCCACTGCGGCGGCTTCCGCGACCGGCCCGGCCACGCCGACCTGCTGCACGCGGACCTGTGGTGGCGCGGCCTGAACGTCGCCTGCGACGCCGGCACCTACAGCTACAACGCCCCCGAGCCCTGGGACACCAGCCTCGGCGAGACCGCCCGCCACAACACGGTCACGGTGGACGGCCTGAGCCAGATGGAGCGCTTCGGCCGCTTCCTCTGGCTGCCCTGGGCCAGGGGCGAGGCCGCGCCCGCCAGGCGCTCGCCCCGCGGCCACCTCGCCGTGTGGGAGGGCCGGCACGACGGCTACGCGCGCCTCGCGCAGCCCGTCGCGCACAGGCGGGCCCTCGTGCGTATCGCCGAGCGCGCCTGGCTGGTGATCGACCGGCTGGCGAGCCGGGGCGAGCACGCCTACACGCTCCACTGGCACACGCCCGACTGGCCCCACGCCTGGGACGGCGCGGGCGCCCTGGGCCTGAGCACGCCCGCGGGGCCCTACCAGCTGCGCTGCGGCGTCGTCGGGGCTGCCGGGTCCGCCTCCCTCGTGCGTGCCGACCCGGAGGGGCCCCGCGGCTGGCGCGCCGAGCGCTACGGTGCCCTCGCGCCGGCCCTGGATCTCGAGCTGTCCGCCCGCGGCGCGAGCGTGTGCTTCTGGACCGTCCTCGGCCCTGAGCCCGCCGAGGTCGCGCTGGACGGGGGGCTGCTGGTGGCCCGCGGCACCGGCTGGCAGGCCGTAGTCGCGCTGGGCGAGGGGCGGGGCCCGCTCGTCCGCACGGCCGTGCTCGGCGGCGCGCTCGAAGACCGCCTCTGAGGGGCGCTATGCACCTGCTGATCATCCCCCAGGCCTTCGCCGGCCCCGACGACCCGGGCGGCACTCGCCACTACGAGTTCGCCCGCCACATGGTGGGCCAGGGCCACCGGGTCACGATCGTCGCCGCCAACCTGAACTACCAGACCGGGGCGCCCGTTGTGCCCGGCGCGGGCCTGGCCGCCGAGCAGGACCTCGGCGGGGTGCGGGTGCTGCGGGCCTACGCTCTCCCCTCGCTGCACCGCAGCTTCCTCTGGCGCGTCGCCAGCTTCCTGAGCTTCATGCTCTCGTCGGCGCTGGTGGCCCTGCGCGCCGGCCCGGCCGACGTGGTGATGGGCACCTCGCCGCCGATCTTCCAGGCCGTCTCGGCCTGGCTCGTCGCCACGCTGCGCCGCCGGCCCTTCCTGCTCGAGGTGCGCGACCTCTGGCCCGAGTTCGCCGTCGCCATGGGCGTGCTGCGCCAGCCCGCCCTGATCTGGCTCGCCCGCCGGCTCGAGGCCTTCCTCTACGCCCGGGCCGACCACCTGCTGGTCAACTCGCCGGCCTACAGGGACTACCTGCTCGGCAAGGGCGTCGCGGCTCGGCGCGTCAGCCTGATCCCCAACGGCGTGGACCCGGCGATGTTCGACCCTGCGGCGCGGGGCGAGGCTGTGCGCGAGCAGTACGGCCTGGGAGATAAATTTGTCGTCACCTACGCCGGCGCCCTCGGCCAGGCCAACGACCTGCCCACGCTGCTCCGCGCGGCCGCCCTGCTGCGCCAGAATCCCCGCGTCCACCTGCTGATCGTCGGCGACGGCAAGGAGCGCCGCGCCCTCGAGGCGCTGGCCCGCGAGCTGGGGCTGGCCAGCGTGACCTTCGCCGGCCCGCGGCCGAAGCGCGAGATGGCGGCGGTCCTGGCGGCCTCCGACGCCTGCGTGGCGACCCTCCAGGACATCCCGATGTTCCGCACCACCTACCCCAACAAGGTCTTCGACTACATGGCGGCGGGCCGCCCGACCGTGCTGGCCATTGACGGCGTGATCAGGGCGGTGATCGATGCGGCGCGGGGCGGCATCTTCGCCACCCCCGGCAGCCCCGCGGCCCTCGCCCAGGCCATTGGCCGTCTGGCAGACGACCCGGCGGCCGCCAGGGCGATGGGCGCCGCGGCCAGGCAGTATGTGACGCAGCACTTCAGCCGCCCGGCCCACGCCGCCCAGTTTACCGACCTGGTGGAGTCCATGGCCCGCGGTGCTTCACGGCCAGTAGTGAATTCTTCGTTATAAACGGGATGTCATTTCGGCGAGAATGGGCCACGCTCCCCCGGCCAGTTGCCGCGTAATTGGCCCGTTTCTTGCTATCGGCGCGCGGCTCAGCCCGGCTCACCCTCTATGGTCAAGTTGTAATCAGAATGACATGTTAGTTATCTGGCCGCCACGGCGATTCACGCCGCTGCAATCTGCGTCGGCTACCCTGCACTGGCGCCCATTGCTTATTCCACAGCGTATGCCCCGTCTCCGGCGCACGAGCAGAGACACGCTTCCGGCTGAGCTCCCCGCGGCGGGCGCTCGGCGGGTTCGCCGTCGCCTGGAGGCCCTGTCGCGACCACCCGGGCGCCCTACGGGAGGCTACTGTGTACCGACGCTACGGGAAGCGTCTCCTCGACCTGATCCTGGCCGGCGCCGGCCTGCTCCTGCTCAGCCCGCTGCTGCTCGCCCTGGCGATCCTGGTGCGCCTGCGCCTCGGCGGGCCGGTGCTGTTCCAGCAGGAGCGGCCGGGCCTGGGCGGCAGGCCCTTCACCCTGCGCAAGTTCCGCACGATGCGCGACGCCCGCGGCCCCGACGGCACGCCCCTGCCCGACGCCGCGCGCCTCACCCCCTTCGGGCGCTTCCTGCGCAGCACCAGCCTCGACGAGCTGCCCGAGCTGTGGAACGTGCTCGTCGGCGAGATGAGCCTGGTCGGCCCCCGCCCGCTGCTCACCGAGTACCTCGGCCTGTACACCCCCCAGCAGGCCCGCCGCCACGAGCTGCGCCCCGGCATCACCGGCTGGGCCCAGGTCAACGGCCGCAACAGCCTGTCCTGGGAGGAGCGCTTCGCCCTCGACGTGTGGTACGTGGACCGCTGCTCGCTCTGGCTCGACCTGCTGATCCTCGCCCGCACCGCGCTGAAGGTCCTCAGGCGCGAGGGGGTGAGCGCCGAGGGCCACGCCACTATGCCGCGCTTCACGGGCACGCCCGCGACGCCGCAGCGCCAGGCGGCCCATGACTGACCTGGTGATCGTCGGCACCGGCGGGGTCGGGCGGGCCGCCGCGGCGATCGTCGTGGCCCTCAACGCCGCCCGCCCCCGCTGGCGGCTGCTCGGCTTCCTCGACGACGCCCCCGAGCGCCACGGCGAGCGCGTCGCCGGCCTGACGATCCTGGGCGGCGCTGACTGGCTCGCGGGCCGCCCCGGCGTTGCCGCCCACGTCGCGGTCGGGGCGCCCCGGGCGCGCCGCCGCGTGGTCGAGCGCCTCGCCACCCTCGGCGTCAGCCAGTTCGC
This sequence comes from Chloroflexaceae bacterium, assembly GCA_035327325.1. Taxonomy (GTDB): domain Bacteria; phylum Chloroflexota; class Chloroflexia; order Chloroflexales; family Chloroflexaceae; genus CAIWXH01. Next base: position 7,393 of record DAOLDO010000282.1, read on the forward strand.
CACCCTCGTCCACCCCTCCGTCCAGCTGCCCGTCTCGGCGCGGCTCGGCCCAGGCTGCCTGGTCTACCCCGGCGCCGTGCTCGACGTGGACGTGAGCGTCGGCGCCCACGCCATCCTCAACATCGGCTGCGCCGTCTGCCACGACGACCAGCTCGCCGACTTCGCCACCATCGCCCCAGGCGTCCACCTCGGCGGCGCGGTCCGCCTCGGCGAGGGCGCCGACATGGGCATCGGCAGCTGCACCGTCCAGAGCG
>DAOLDO010000283.1:0-2587 GCA_035327325.1 Chloroflexaceae bacterium
AATCAGGGCCGCCAGCAGCAAGAGCAGCGCGCGGGTGGTCGCCCGGTCGAGACTGCCCACCTTGCCGAAGTCCACCACGCCGAGCACCTCGCCGGGCAGGGCGAAGAAGTTGCCGGGGTGCGGGTCGCTGTGGAAGAAGCCGTAGGTGAAGATCTCGGACAGGATCAGCTGGAGGCAGTTGCGGGCCAGGCCCGCCGGGTCAATGCCGGCGGCGGCCAGGGCCGCCCGGTCGGTGAGCTTCAGCCCGTAGAGCCGCTCGCTGGTCAGCACGCGCGCGTGGCTGTAGGCCCAGTAGATCCGCGGGATGTGCACCCCCTCGCTCTGGCCGAAGAGGTGGCGGAAGCGCTCGGCGTTGCGCCCCTCGCGGTGGTAGTCGAGCTCGGCGCGCAGGGTGGCCGAGAACTCCCAGACCAGCTCGACCAGGTTGTACTGGCGGCCAAAGGGCAGCCGCTCCTGGGCCAGGGCCGCCAGGTCGGCCAGGATGGCCAGGTCGGTATTGATGCGGCCCGCGATGTCGGGCCGCTGCACCTTGACCACCACCCGCTCGCCGCTGTGCAGCACCGCCGAGTGGACCTGGCCGAGGGAGGCGGCGGCCAGGGGCTCGCGGTCGAACTGGGCGAAGAGCTCGCCGATGGGGTGGCCGAGGCTCTCCTCGATCGTGGCCACGGCCACCTCGGCGGGGAAGGGCGGCACGGTGTCCTGGAGCTTGCCGAGTTCGTGGACGAACTCGGGCGGCAGCAGGTCGGGCCTGGTGCTGAGGGCCTGGCCGAGCTTGACGAAGGTGGGCCCCAGGGCCACCAGGGCCTCGCGCAGGCGGCCGGCCGTGCCGAGAGGCGCGGGGGGCGGCACGCGCAGCACGACCCGCCGCGGCAGCGAGAGCAGCGGGGCCAGGCCCAGCTGCTCGACCAGGGCGCCGAAGCCGTGGCCCACCAGGACCCGGGCGATCTCACGGTAGCGCCCGAGGTAGCGGGCCTGCCTGACCAGTGGCCACATGCTCTATCGCTCGCTTGCGCTCGCTCGGGTGAGAGCGCGCTCACTTTGTTCGCTTGCTGGGGTGACGCTCGCTCGCTCTCGCTCGCCGCTCGGGTGACGCTCGCTCGCTGGACATCTATCGGGTGTAAGGGCGCCCCAACGTGGGCGCCCACGCTGGGGCGCCCCAACGCCTACGAAAGGCACCTTGGCGCTCACTAGCGCCCAGAAAGGAGCGCCCCCACCAGCGGCAGCAGATGCGGAAGAAAAACCAGGCACCCCACGGCCACGCTGGCGATCGCGCACAGCAGCACGGTGCCGGCGGCGACGTCCTTGGCGACCTTGGCGAGGGGGTGGCGGGCCGTGGTCGCCAGGTCTACGGCGGCCTCGACGGCGGTGTTGACGCCCTCGGCGGCGAGCACGAGGGCGATCGTCAGGATGAGGGCGACCCACTCCCAGCGGGCGATGCGCAGGGCCGCGCCGAGGGCGAGGGCGCAGGCGCCCGCCAGCAGGTGGATCTGGGCGTTGCGCTGCGAGCTGACCAGGTGCCACAGGCCCTGGAAGGCGTAGCCGAAGGCGGCCAGCAGCCCGCCCAGGCTGTAGTCAACCGGCCGGCGCGCGGCCGGCCCGCCCGGCTGCTCGGTGCTGTGCTTGACCTGGCGCTCCATCGCTTGTGGATTATACACGAAGGCGGCCCGAGGCTGAGTGCCCCGGGCCGCCCACGCCCTCCGCGCCTCAGTCGGGCTGCGTGACCAGGTTCTCGCCGGCGACCCAGCCGCTGCTGCCGCCCTCGGTGGTGACGCGCCACCAGCTGAAGCCGTCGGCGCTCTGCGGGCCCTCCTCGAGGGTCATCTCGGTGCCGATCGGCAGCCGGGCGACGATGTTGTCGGCGGCGATGGCGGGCGCCGAGCGCATGCGCAGCTGCAGCCCGCCCGCCCGCGTCACCCAGGCGGGGCAGCCCGCCGCCAGCTCGGCGCCGCAGCCGGCGGCGACCACGGGCACCTCGCCCACCGTCACGCGCACGGGGCGGGTCAGAATGGCGTCGCTGCCCCGCTCGCGCACGCTGATCGCCGAGGTCCCTGCCTCGAGGGGCACCTCGGCCGACCAGGTCCCGTCGGCGCCGATCGTCACCTCGCCGAGCACCCGGTCGCCGTCGAGGATCTCGAGCACCGTCCCGGCCTGCCCGGCGCCGCTGACCGTCACCGGCCCCGGCTCCAGCTCGGCGCCCTCGGCCGGCTCGGCCACCGTCACGCCCAGGCCGCCGACCACGTTGAGCTCGACCGGGTCGGCCGTCGCGACGGGGGCGCCGCTCGCGTCGAGGGCCTCGACGACCACGGGCTGCCGCCCCGCCGCCAGGACGGCGTCGAGCTGCCAGGTGCCGTCGGTGCCGACCACCGCCTGGCCCGCCTCGACGCCGCCCACAGTTACGCGCACGGTCGAGCCGGGCGCCCCGGTGCCGCTGAGCACGGCGGGGCCGCCGGGCAGGTCGCCCGCTGGCGCGTCGAACGTGGGCGCGGCCACCTCGGCGCCCGCGCCGATGGGCGCCTCGCCGACGCTCAGCTGGACCGGCTCGCCGGCGATGATCTCGGTCCCGCTCTCGTTCACCGCCCGGGCGAGG
>DAOLDO010000283.1:2687-7587 GCA_035327325.1 Chloroflexaceae bacterium
CAGCACCGCCTCCCGCGTGCTCAGGACCACGGGCGCCGCCGCCCCGGGCAGGCCGGCCACGGGGGCGCCCGTCGGCACGACGGTCGAGACGACGGCGGGCACGGCGGCCTCTGTGGCGACGGCCGCCGGCTGGACGGCGGGCTGGGTGGTCGCCCCGGGGCGCAGCAGCGACAGGGCCAGGCCGCCGGCCACCAGGGCCTTGAGCCAGTCGCGGCCCAGCCAGCGCCGCTCGTCCGGCAGCTCCGTGACCACGGTGGTGCGCTTCGTGGTGGTCGTGGTGGCCATGGGCTAGTACTCCCCCTTCTGGTAGGTGCCGGCGCGCACCTGCCGGGCGAGCTCGCGGGCCTCGGCGATCCACTTCTCGGGCTCGAACAGCTGCCAGGGCTCGGGCCTGATGATCGCCCTGATCTCCTCGGCGGTCATGGCGGCCAGCTGCTCGAAGCTGGTCACGCCGGCGTTGAGCAGGCGCTGCTCGTAGACGGGGCCGACGCCGTTGATGTCAATCAGGGGGTCGCGGGCGGGCTGGCCGGAGAGACGCCGGGCCTGCTCGATCCAGGGCTGGGTGTCGAGCGCGAAGACGGCGTTGGGGGCCACCAGGCTGCGCAGACGGTCGGGGTGCATCGTCGCCAGCTGGTCGAAGGTGACCACGCCCTGCTCGTAGAGCTTCTGCTGGTAGACCGGGCCGATGCCGTCAATGTCAATCAGGGGGTCGCCCCGCCCGGCCGCGTAGCGGGCCAGGGCCCTGCGCGTGGCGTCGAGCTCGTCGTACATCGAGACGTTGTACTCGCGCAGCGAGGCGAGGACCTCGGGGTCCCCCACCGCGCCCTGGCCGGACGCGCCCAGGGCCAGCTCGGCGCCCCGCGGGGCCGGGGCGGCCTCGAGCTCGGCGCGGAGCCGGGCGTTCTCCTCGGCCAGGGCCTCGACGCGGGCGGATAGCGGCTCGAGCTCGCCGACGCGGGCGCGCAGCCCGCCGAGCTGGGCGTTCTCGGCCGCGAGCTCCTCGACGCGGGCGGACAGCGGCTCGAGCTCGCCGACGCGGGCGCGCAGGCCCTCGTACTCGGCGCCCCTGGCCTTGAGGGCGGCCACCTCGCCCTCGAGGGCGACGCGCCTGTCGCCGCAGGCCCGCAGGTCTGCGGCGAGCTGCTCGCGCTCGGCCCGCAGGGTCGAGACCTGGGTCTCGACGTCCACCGAGACGACCCGCCGGCGGCCGCGGAACCAGGCCCAGTCCCAGGCCCACTGGACGAGCCAGCCGATCAGGGCGCCGAGACAGAGCCACCACAGATTGATCAGGTCCATGCGCTCGCTCCTCCCTTGCCAGAGGCACTCGCTGTAGCCGCCGGGCGCGCCGGGCGGCGCGCCGCCATGGGCTATAATGCGCTGCCGGGAGCGACGCACGCCTATCCGCTAGTCTAGTAAAGGCACCCCACTATGCGACTAATCATCGTCCGCCACGGCGAGAGCGAGTGGAACCGCATCCACCGCTACCAGGGCCAGCTCGACGCCCCCCTCTCGGAGCTGGGGCTGCGCCAGGCCGAGGCCCTGGCCCAGCGGCTCAAGGCCGAGACGATCGACCACATCTACACCAGCAGGCTGCAGCGGGCCGCCCGCACCGCCGAGGCGATCGCCGCCCACCACCCCGGCGTGCCCTTCGCCTACGCCGAGGCCCTGCTCGAGATTGACCACGGCGAGTGGCAGGGCAAGTACGCGGACGAGATCGTGGCCAGCTACGCCGATGGCCTGGCCGAGTGGCGCGCCCACCCCACGCGCTCGCAGATGCCCGGCGGCGAGAGCTTCTCGAACGTGCTCAAGCGCACCCTCGACTTCCGCGAGCGCATCGCCGCCGAGCACAGGGACCAGACCGTCCTGGTCAGCACCCACGACGTCGTGGTGAAGATCCTGGTCGCCGACGCCCTCGGCATGAATATGGACCGCATCAACCGGATCTGGGTCACCAACGCCAGCATCTCGGTGATCGAGTACGGCGACGACCTGCCCTACCTGGTCAGCCTGAGCGAGGCCTGCCACCTCGGCACGCTCGCCTCGACGCGCGAGGGGCAGAAGGCGCTGTAGTGGCCGGGGCGCTGCCCCTTTGACCCCCAGCTTCTTTTGCGAGGGGGCCGCCGCCGGCCCCCTCCCGCTCCCCCGCGCAAGGGGGCGCTGCCCCCTCGACCCCCAATCTGGAGGCTCTGCCGCCCTGCTTTGCCCGTTGTTATGCCTCAGTCCTTAAGGATCGGTGCGCGCGCTAACACTGGTGAGCAGACGGCCGGACAGCTTCCGCCGGGACGGTAGGGCCGTGCTGCTAGTGGGGTCGAGGGGCGCAGCCCCCGCGCGGGTGGGTGTGGGAGGGCCGGCGGCGGCCCTCCCACGAGCAAGGGGTGGCAGGGCGCCCCCTGCAAACAAGCAGGGCGCCGCCCCTAGCAGCTCTGGTTCGTCACCAGCCTGCACCGGTCGAAGACCAGCGTCCACAGCCGGCCGGCCACCTGGCCTGGCACCTCGACGAGCTGCCAGCGCAGCATATCGCCCCAGATCAGCTCGTCGCGGATCGCCGTGCGCAGCACCGTCCACTGGGCGATCAGCCCCACATTCCAGTAGATCAGCAGGGCCGCGGCCGCCAGGATCGGCCAGGCCCCGACGCGGGGGCGCAGCCACTCGATCAGGGCGGCCAGGCCGAGCACGAAGATCGGCGTGCACTCGATCAGGCGGCGGAAACCGAAGGCCCGCCGCAGGTGCCAGGTCGTCCCGAAGGCCCCGTTGATGTAGGTCTGGGCCAGGAAGGCCGCCAGCAGCAGCGCCGCCAGCCAGGCGTCCCTGCGCCCCAGCCAGATCAGCCCGACCAGCCCGAGGGCGATCACGGGGGCCCACAGGAAGGCCCCGCGCCCGGGGTCGAGCAGGGTGTTGAGGAAGTTTGGGCTGAGCAGGATCGACACGGGCCCCAGCTCGAGGAAGCGGAACTTGTCGCCGACCGTCGCCGACGGCGCGGGCCGCCCGTTCAGCACCTGGTAGGCCAGCAGCTGCGGCGTCACCGCGAGGGCCAGGGCGGCGAGAAAGGCCAGGTGCCGCCCCAGCAGCCCCGCCGCGGTCGCCCAGCGCCGCCCGCGCAGCAGGCCCCAGTACAGGCTCAGGGCCTCCAGAGCGGGCACGATCAGCAGCAGGCCCAGCTGCTCGCGCGTCATCACCATCAGGCCGCCCACCAGCCCCAGCAGCAGCCAGGTGCCCAGGCCCCGCCCGGCGCCGCGGCCCCAGTCGCGCATCCACAGGCTCAGGAAGAGCGCGAACAGGAAGAAGCCCGGCGCGTGGGACCAGGGCATGGCGATGTAGGTGTAGAAGACCAGGGGCGAGGCCAGGAAGACCGTGAGCGTGGCCGTCGTGGCCGCGAAGTCGCCCGCGTAGCGCCGCGCAAGCCTGTAGGTCAGCAGCAGGCCGAGGGTCGTGTACAGCACCGTCATCAGGCAGACGCCCAGGATGTAGGGCCGGGCGTAGCCGTCGCGCGGGATGCCGGCGCCGAGAGCGTTGGCCGCGAGCACGTAGCCGTCGGCGAGGACGAAGCCGGGCGCCCACATGATCGCCGAGCCCACGGGGGCCACGTTGCGCAGCAGGCCCGTCCGGGGGTTGGGGTTGTTGGCGTCCTCGCGCAGCAGAGCGTTGGCCACCGCCTCGTCGCCGAAGCGCCGGCCCTGCTCGGCGAAGTGGGTGTACTCGTTGCGGAAGTCGAGGTCGCGGTCGAAGTAGGCCGAGCGCAGGTAGGCGTAGTACTGCACCTCGTCGCTCAGGGCCACGCGGGGCACGCTGAGCGGCAGCAGCAGCAGGCAGAGGCCGACGATCAGCCAGGGGCCGACGTCGCGCGCGGCCAGGGCCGCGCGGGCCCTGGCCAGAGAGACAGAGACCATAAGGTTGTTCACCATAGAGACGCGGGCGCCGGGGGCTGGTTGCCGGCCGGCGCGTGCCGCCGCGATTATACCAGCAGTGGCCCGCCCCGCCGCCACGCGCCGAGGCCCCCTCGCCGCCGAGCGGCGAGGGGGGCTGGGACACTGAACGGCGGCCGCTCCGCTACCTGTTGGCGACGGGCAGCACCAGCCTGGGCCTGGTCAGCTGGCTAATCTCCAGCGTGGTCGAGATCACGCCGTCCGTCGCGTTGCCGGCCCCGTCCAGGAAGCGCATATAGACGTAGTAGGTGCCCGCCGTCACCTGAGAGGCCGGGAGCCCCGCCGCCAGGGACCACTCCACCGCGAACTCGGACGACGTGCCGGGGGCGGGGATCGGCGACCAGCGCAGGGTCGTGTCCGTGGCGGGGTTGGCCACGGGGGTGCGGCTGTTAGCCACCCACACGCCCCAGAAGCCGCGGCCGGGGTAGGCGTCGCTCACGCTGACACCCCTGACGCTGAGCCGGGCGAGCACGGTGGCCGCGGGGTTCGAGGTGGCGGTCAGCGAGTCGGGCGCGCTCGCCGCGAGGACCGGCTTGTCGGGGTCGTAGGTCAGGGTCTGCTGGAAATCGGCGAAGTTGCCCGCCTGGTCGGCGACCCGCACGATCATCTGGTTGGCGCCGACGCTCATCACGCCCGGGTAGCCGAGCACGCTGGCGAAGGCGTTGTCGGTGATCGTCACCGAGCGGGTGAAGCTGGTGAGGGTCCGCCCGGTGGCGACGCTCCTCAGGCCGCTGCAGTCGTTGGCGCCGCGCACCTCGACGTAGGCGCCACGCACGCGGGTGTAGGCCGGGTCGCCGTCGTTGGCGCCCCCCGTGCCGATATCGGCGAGGCTGAGCTCGTCCAGGCCGACCGTGACGGTGAGGCCCTCGCTCGACGCCAGGGGGTCGAAGACCGGCGCCTTATAGCGGCTGTACGGGTTGATCGCGACAGCGCTGCCCGAGATGCCCGTGTCGAAGACGATCTCGTCATTCTGCACC
>DAOLDO010000284.1:0-7583 GCA_035327325.1 Chloroflexaceae bacterium
ACCCACGCCGCCCGCGAGTGCCTTGACGCCTGCCGGCTCTACGCACGCCTGCTCTGGCGGGCGCTCGACGGCGCGCCCAGGGGCGCGCTGCTCGACCCGACGGTGGGCGACGACCTCGACCTGGCGCCCGCCGTGGCCGCAGTCGCCCGGGGCTCCTACGCCCGCAAGGCGCCCCCGGCGATCAGGGGCACCGGCTACGTCGTCGAGGCCCTCGAGGCCGCCCTCTGGGCCTTCCACGCCGGCGACTCGTTCGAGGCCGGCGCCGTGCTCGCCGTCAACCTCGGCCAGGACGCCGACACCACCGGCGCGATCTACGGCCAGCTCGCCGGCGCCCACTACGGCCTGGCCGGCATCCCCGCCGCCTGGCGGGCCACCGTGCTCTGGTCCGAGCAGATCCTCGCCCTCGCCGACGCGCTCCTCGCCGTGCGCGCGGCCGGCGGCGAGGCCGGCCGCCAATCGTCATTCTGAGCCGACCCGAGGCGCCAATGAATCCTCAGCCCCCCGCCCTCACCGCCGAGCTGGCCTCGCGGCTCGCCTGCGTCGCCCTGGAGGGCATCGCCAGGGAGTACCCCTACAGCCCCGGCCACGTCCTGATGGACGCCGCCGACGCGCGGCGCCCCCGCGAGCTGCACCCGGCCTTCTACGGCTGCTTCGACTGGCACTCGGCCGTGCACACCCACTGGCAGCTCGTGCGCCTCTTGCGCCTCCTGCCCGCCCTGCCCGAGGCCGCGGCGATCCGCGCCGCCCTCGGCGCCCACCTGACCTCGGCGAACCTGCGCGCCGAGGCGGCCTACTTCGCCGAGCCCGGCCGCCGCGGCTTCGAGCGGCCCTACGGCTGGGCCTGGCTGCTCAAGCTCGCCGAGGAGCTGCTGGGCTGGGACGACCCCGACGCGCGCCGCTGGTCCGCCGCGGTCGCGCCCCTGGCCAGGCTGGTCGCCGAGCTGTACCTGGAGTTCCTGCCCCGCCTCACCTACCCGGTCCGCAGCGGCGTCCACAGCAGCACCGCCTTCGGCCTCGCCTTCGCCCTCGACTACGCCCGCGCCGCCGGCCACGCGCCTCTCCGCGAGCTGGTCGTCGCCCGCAGCCTGGACTACTTCGGCGCCGACCGGGACGGCCCGGCGGCGTGGGAGCCGGGCGGCTCCGACTTCCTCTCGCCCTGCCTCGCCGAGGCCGACCTGATGCGCCGGGTGCTGCCCGCGGAGCAGTTCGCCGGCTGGCTGGGTGCCTTCCTCCCCGGCCTTGCGGCCGGCGGCCCGCCGCAGCTGCTCACGCCCGCCCACGTGAGTGACCGGAGCGACGGGCAGATTGTCCACCTCGACGGGCTGAACCTCAGCCGGGCCTGGTGCATGTGGGGCGTGGCCGGGGCGCTGCCGCCCGCCGACCCGCGGCGCCCGGTCCTGCTCGCGGCGGCCGGGCGGCACGCCGAGGCGGGGTTGGCGGGCGTCGGCGGCGGCGACTACATGGGCGACCACTGGCTCGGCAGCTTCGCCCTCTACATGCTCGGCTGCGCCGCGAGTTAAAAAAGACAGCCCGCCGTGCGGCGAGCTGTCTGTGGGTGGTGGGCGATACTGGACTCGAACCAGTGACCTCATCCGTGTGAAGGATGCGCTCTAGCCAACTGAGCTAATCGCCCGCAACGCGCGAGATTATAGCACACGTGACCGCCATACGCAAACGGGAGACAGGGCTGCGGGGCGCCCTGTCTCCCGGCGGCCGGGCCTAGGCTGGCACCTCCTCGTCGCGCGAGGCCATGGTGGGCTGGGTGCCGCGGCCGACGCCCCAGTAGACGAAGCCGCGGGCGGCCATCTCGGCGGGCTCGTAGAGGTTGCGCCCGTCAACGACGATCGGCTGGCGCATAAAGCCGCGGATCTTCTCCCAGTTCAGCTGCTTGAACTCGTTCCACTCGGTCACGAGCAGCAGCGCATCGGCGCCCTTGGCCACGTCGTAGGCCGTGGCGCAGTAGGTCACCTCGGGCATCATCTCGCCGGCGTTCTCCATCGCCACGGGGTCGTAAGCCTTCACGCGGGCCCCGCCCGCCTCCAGCGCCTTGATGATGTCCATGCTCGGCGCCTCGCGCATGTCGTCGGTGTTGGGCTTGAACGACAGCCCGAGCATGCCGACCGTCTTGCCCTTCAGGTCGCCGAGCAGGGTCTCGACCTTCTGCACGAAGCGGTCGCGGGCCGACTGGTTGATGTCCATCACGGCCTGGAGCAGCTGGGGGTGGCAGCCGGCCTGGGCGGCCATGTGGTGCAGGGCCAGCACGTCCTTGGGGAAGCACGAACCGCCGTAGCCCACGCCGGCGTCGAGGAAGTGGGGGCCGATGCGCTTGTCGGCGCCCATGCCGCGGGCCACCTCGCGCACGTCGGCGCCCAGCTTCTCGCAGATCTGGGCGATCTCGTTGATGAACGAGATGCGCGTGGCCAGGAAGGCGTTCGAGGCGTACTTGATCATCTCGGCCGTGCGCAGGTCGGTGATGAAGACCTGTGCGCCGAGGGGCGCGTGCAGCTCGGCCACCTCCTCGGCGGCCTTGTGGTCGTCGGAGCCGAGCACGATGCGGTCGGGCTTGAAGAAGTCGCCCAGGGCGCTGCCCTCGCGCAGGAACTCGGGGTTGGAGACCACGGCGAAGTTGACGCCGGGCGCGGCGTGCTCGGCGATGATGTTGAAGACCATGTCGCCCGTGCCGACGGGCACGGTGCTCTTGTCAATGATGATCGCGTCGGCCTTCAGGTGCTGGCCGATCCCGCGGGCCGCCGCCTTGACGTAGGTCAGGTCGGCGGCGCCGTCGTCGCCCATGGGCGTGCCGACGGTGATGAAGACCAGGCGGGCCTCCGCCAGGGCCTCGGCGTAGTCGTCGGTGAAACGCAGGCGGCCGGCGCGCATGTTGCGCTCCTGCAGCTCCTCGAGGCCGGGCTCGTAGATCGGCGACTTGCCGGCCCGCAGCTGCTCCAGCTTCTCGGGGTTGATCTCGATGCAGGTGACGGTGTTCCCAAGGTCGGCGAAGCAGACCCCCGTGGTGAGGCCGACATAGCCAGTTCCGACGACGCAGATGTTCCTCAAGGCTGTGCTCCTTACGTTGCGTGTGTTGGGGCCCCGCTCAGAGGGCCACCTCGACGCCCAGGCCCAGCTCCTCGCTCCGGGCGAGGGCCAGGGCGGCCACGGCCACATCCTGGACGGCGTTGCCAACCGACTTGAACAGGGTGATCTCGGCCGGGTCGGCGCGGCCGGGCACCGTGCCCGCGGCTACCTCGCCGAGCTCGCCGGCCAGGTGCCCCTCGCCGATCAGGCCGGCGTCGCGGGCCTGCACCAGGTCGCCCGCCTCGGCCCAGGCCGCCGCCCGCTGGTCCACCACCACCCGCGCGCGGGCGACGCTGGCCGGCGGCACCTCGGCCATGCTGGGCTTGTACGCGCCGACGGCGTTGACATGCGTGCCGGGTCGCAGCTCGCCGTCGGCGAAGAGGGGCGTGGGCGAGGCCGTGGCCGTGCAGACCACGTCGGCCTCGGCGAGGGCCTGGGCCGTGCTGGGCGCGATGCGGATATCGAGCCGCATCCCCTCGTTGCGCATGCGCGCCGCGAGCAGCTGGGCCCGGTCGCGGTTCCGGTTGACCAGCCAGATTCGCTCGATCGGGCGCACGGCGCACACGGCCTGGGCCTGGGGCAGGGCCTGAGCGCCCGCGCCGAAGAGGACCAGCACGCGGGCGTCGGGGCGGGCCATGTGGCGCGTCGCCGTGCCCGAGGCGGCCCCGGTGCGCAGGGCCGTCAGGTAGGTGCCGTCGAGCACCGCCAGGGGACGCCCCGTGTCGGGGTCGAGGAGCGTCACCAGGGCGTAGATGCTCGGCTCGCCTCTACCCACATTATGCGGGAAGACCGAGACCACCTTGAGTCCAAGGGCGCCGGGCCGGGGGCCGGCGATCCGGGCGGGCATGAAGAAGCTCGTCGCCGCGCGCTCGGGCGTCGCGATGTGGGCCCGCAGGGGCACGTCGGCCTGCCCCGACGAGAGGCTCACGAAGGCGGCCTCGACGGCGTCAATCGCCGCCGCCATCGGCACGCACCGGCGCACATCATCGGCCGTGAGCACGCGCATGTTGTCGCTCCTGGGCTCGGATCTTCCAGGCCGAAAAACATACCATACAAAAGACCAGGCGACAAGGAGACCGCCCTCGCTCGGCTCGGGCTGGAGACCAGGGGGGCGCCCCAGAGGTGGCGCTCTGCCTGGTGTCTCCTGGTCTCCTGGTCTCCTGGTCTCCTGGTCTCCCCGCCTGGCGCTACGCCTCGGGCTGCGGGGCCTCAGGCTGGAGGGCCTCGGGCTGGGGGGCCTCGGGCTGCGGGGCCTCGGGCTCGGGGGCCTCGGGCTCGGGGGCCTCGGGCTCGGGGGCCTCGGGCTCGGGGGCCGCCTCGGCCTTCTCGGCCTCGGCAAGCTTCTCAGCCTCGGCCTTCTCGGCCTCGGCGATGCGGCGCAGCGAGAGGCCCATGCGCTGGCGCTGCCGGTCGAGGCTGATCACCTTGGCGGTGACCGTCTGGCCGGGCTGCAGCACGTCGCGGGGCTGGGTCTGCGGGTCCACGTCCAGCTCGCTGGCGTGGATCAGGCCCTCCACGGCCTCCTCCACCTGCACGAACGCGCCGAAGGGCGTCACGTTGGTGACCGGGCCGCTGACCAGCTGGCCCAGGGTGTAGCGCTGGTCAATCGTGTCCCAGGGGTTGGCCTGGAGCTGGCGGATCGAGAGGCCGATGCGCTCGCGGTCGCGGTCAATCTCGACCACCACCACCTTCACCTCCTGGCCGGGCTGCAGCACCTCGCGCGGGTGGTTGACGCGCTGCCAGCTCAGCTCGGAGATGTGGGCCAGGCCGTCGGCGCCGCCCAGGTCAATGAAGGCGCCGAAGTTGGTGAGCTGGTTGACCCGGCCGGTGAGCACGTCGCCCGGCTGCAGCTCGGTGAGCAGGCGCAGCTTCTGGGCCTTGCGCCACTCCTGGGTCGCGCTGCGCTCGCTCAGCACCAGGCGGTTGCGCTCGCGGTCCACCTCGATCACCTTCAGCGGGATCTCCTGGTTGACCATCTTCTGCAGGGCCTGCTGGCGCTCCTCGGCGGCGGTGCGCCCGTGGAGCTGGGCCACCTGCGAGGCCGGCACGAAGCCGCGAATGCGGTTGAACTGGACCAGCAGGCCGCCCTTGTTGAAGCCGATCACCTTGCAGCGGGTGATCCCGCCGTCCTTGAACAGCTGCTCGGCGTACTCCCAGTCCTTGGCCACCTGGACCATGGTCAGCGAGAGGATCAGGTCGCCGTCGCGGTTCTCGGGCTCCTGGACGTAGACCTGGATCGTCTCGCCGACCGCGAGGCCGCCGATGAACTCCTCGCCCATCTGCCGCAGGTCCTGCGAGGGGATCACGCCCTCGCGCTTGGTCCCGATCGAGACGAGGATGCCACTGTCCTCGATCTGCATGATCATCCCGTCGCGCAGCTCGCCCCGCTGGGGCCGGGCGTAATCATACTCGTCGAGCAGGGCGACCCAGTCGAGCTCCTCTGCCTCCAGCGTGGTCTGATCCGGTTGCACCGACATGCTTCAAAGCCTCCTGAAGAGTTTTCATAGCTGCGACCTTCGCCAGGCGCGGCCCCAAAAAAAAGCGCCACCTTCTGGGTAGGTAGGCGCGAGAGGGTATCCCGTTGTCGAGATTGGGTGCCCCGGCGACCGACTGGTCGGCCGCAACGGCATCCCAGCCGGCGCCTACGTCAGGCTCCGCGAGGTGGCTGGCTCTCCGTGGCCATCAAGCTTGATGTTCCATTTTGGAGGGTCGAACCGCGGCGGAAGTCACAACTATGTTTTACAATCGGGCGCATTATAGGCGAGTCGTCCACCCTTGTCAAATCCGTACTATGGCACTGATCTTTGTCTTCCTCGACGGCGTCGGCCTCGCGCCCGCCGCGCCCGCCAACCCCCTGGCCGCCGCCCCCACGCCGCGGCTGCGCGCCCTGCTCGGCGGCCCCCTCACCGCCGAGCAGTCCGTCCAGCGCCCCGGCCTCCTGCTGCGCCCCATTGACGCGGCCCTCGGCGTGCCTGGCCCCCCCCAGAGCGGCACCGGCCATGTGGCCCTGCTCGCCGGGGTCAACGCCCCCGCCCTCCACGGCCGCCACCAGCCCAACTTCCCCCCCGTGGCCCTGCGCCCGCTGCTCGCCGAGCGCTCGATCTTCGCCCGCGCCCTGGCCGCCGGCCGCTCGGTCGCCTTCGCCAACGTCTTCCCCCCTGGCTTCTTCGAGGCCGTGGCCCGCCGGCGCATCAGGCCCTCGGCCAGCGTGCTCGCCGCCCAGGCCGCCGGCCTCCCCCTGCGCGGCCTCGACGAGCTGCGCGCCGGCCTGGCCCTCAGCTGGGACATCACCGGCCACGCCCTCGCCGCCCGCTCGCCCGAGCTCGACCTGCCCCCCATCCCCCCCGAGCAGGCCGGCGCGCGCCTCGCAGCGCTCGCCCGCGCCCACGACCTCGTCTTCTTCGAGTGCTTCATGACCGACCTGGCCGGGCACGGCCGCCTCGGCCCCGCCGGCCCCGCCGAGGCCCTCGCCCGCGTGGACGGCCTGCTGGGCGGCCTGCTCGACGCCATGGCCCCCGGCGACTCGCTGCTGATCACCAGCGACCACGGCAACCTCGAGGACGCCGGCACCACCGTCCACAGCGAGGCCCCCGTCCCGCTCCTCGTCGCCGGCCCCGCCGTCCCCGCCTTCGCCCGGGTGGCCCGCATTGACCAGGTCGCCGACGCGGTGCTGGGCGCCCTCTGATGTGATGGCGTACAATGGCTAAAGCGCCCCCGGCGCGGGCGCCCAAGCTGGGGCGCCCCAACGCCCGCCGGGCGCCATCGGCACACCATTCTTAGCATAGGCAGGAGCATAACCCGATGGCTGCCGACACCCCGATCAGCGTCCTCTTCGTCTGCATGGGCAACATCTGCCGCTCGCCCATGGCCGAGGCCGTGTTCCGCCACCAGGTGGCCGAGGCCGGCCTCGCCGAGCGCTTCCGGATCGACTCGGCCGGCACCGGCGCCTGGCACGTCGGCGAGCGCCCCCACAGCGGCACCCTCGCCATCCTCGTCAAGCACGCCATTGACCCCGGCCCCCAGCGCGCCCGCCAGCTCGCGCCCGCCGATTTCGCCGCCTTCGACTACATCGTCGCGATGGACCGCGAGAACCTGGCCGATATGGCCGCCTTCCACCGCGAGGCCGCCTCGCGCGCCCGCCTGCTGCTCGACTACGCCCCCGGCCTGCACACCCGCGAGGTGCCCGACCCCTACTACTCCGGCGGCTTCGAGCAGGTCTACAGGCTGGTCGAGGCCGGCTGCCGCGGCCTGCTCGCCCACATCCTGGAAAGGATGCAGGATGAGGGATGAAGGATGAGGTCCGCGACAGCCTTCCGATGACCTCCGCTGCCGTGGCCGTGTCAGAAGCGTAAAGTGAGGGACGTCCGTGCTGCCTGACGAGGTGCGCGCCGCGGTCGAGGCCGCCGCCGGGCCGATCACAGCCGTCGAGTCACTCGGCGGGAGCTTCGGGGCGCGGCTGCTACGCGTCACGGCCGGGGGCGCCAGCTACGCCCTCAAGTGGGCCCGCG
>DAOLDO010000285.1:0-7577 GCA_035327325.1 Chloroflexaceae bacterium
CCGTGCCCGAGACCGCGGTCAACCTGCGCAGGGGCCCGGGCGGGGCCTACGCGGGGGTGGGCTAGCTCACCTGGGGCACGGGCTTAAGCCTGCGGGCCCGCCACAAGGACTGGTTCCGCGTCCAGCTTGAGAACGGCACCAAGGCCTGGATCTTCTCGGACCTGCTGAAGATCTCGCCCATGGCTGTGCGCCGCGTCCCCATGACCAACGACATCCCGGCCCTGCCCGCCCGCACCCGCCCCGCCGCGGGCGGCACCGCCGGCGGCACCCGCGGCGGCGGCGCCCCCGTCAACATCGCGGCCAGCGGCGACGTGGCCAGCTTCGCGGTGCAGTTCGTCGGCTCGCGCTACCGCTGGGGCGGCTCCAGCCCCTCCGGCTTCGACTGCAGCGGCCTGACCAGCTACGTCTACCGGCAGTTCGGCGTGGGCCTGCCCCACAGCGCCGCGGCCCAGTACAGCACCCGCTACGGCGCCATGATCGGCGGCATGGGCGGCCTCGCCCCCGGCGACCTGATGTTCTTCGCCAACACCGGCGGCCGCCGCGGCATTTCGCACGTGGCGATCTACATCGGCGGCGGCCAGATGGTCCACGCGATGACCCCGCGCTACGGCGTGCAGGTCTCCGGCATCTGGAGCAGCTACTGGCAGAACCACTTCGTCGGCGCGATCAGGCCCTACCGCTAGGCTCCGCCCCACACCCCAGGACCAAGAGGCGCCCCCGCGGGGGCGCCTCTTCACGTCTGGTGGTATAATCGTCCGCCGGTAGACGACGACCCAGCAGCGAAAGGGAGCACGATGAAAGGGCTGGTCCTCAGCGGCGGCAAGGGCACGCGCCTGCGCCCGATCACCTATACCAGCGCTAAGCAGCTGGTCCCCGTGGCCAACAAGCCCGTGCTCTTCCGGGTGATCGAGTCGATCCGCGACGCTGGCATCAGCGACATCGGGATTGTCATCGGCGACACCGGCGACGAGATCCGCGCCGCCGTCGGCAACGGTCGCCGCTGGGGCGTTCAGATCACCTACATCCCCCAGGACTCGCCCCTCGGCCTCGCCCACGCCGTCAAGATCAGCCAGGAGTTCATCGGCGACGACCGCTTCGTCATGTTCCTCGGCGATAACTGCATCCAGGGCGGGATCAGCCCCCTGATCGAGCAGTTCGGGCGCAGCAGCTTCAACGCCCAGATCGTGCTCAAGAAGGTCGCTGACCCGCGCCAGTTCGGCGTCGCCGAGCTCGACGACGAGGGCCGCATCGAGCGCCTGGTCGAGAAGCCCCGCGACCCTCGCAGCGACCTGGCCCTGGTCGGCATCTATATGTTCGACCACCATGTCTTCGAGGCCGTCAACAGCATCAGCCCCTCGCCCCGCGGCGAGCTCGAGATCACCGACGCTATCCAGTGGCTGGTCAGCCGCGGCCACCTGGTCTTTCCCTACGTCCACGAGGGCTGGTGGATTGATACCGGCAAGAAGGACGATATGCTCGAGGCCAACCGCCTCATCCTCGAGGAGCTCCAGCCCGCCATGCAGGGCTACGTGGACCGCGACTCGCAGCTGATCGGCAAGGTGATCGTCGAGGCCGGCGCCGAGGTGATCAACTCGACCATCCGTGGCCCCGCGATCATCGGCGAGCGCACCCGCCTCGTCAACTCCTACGTCGGGCCCTTCACCTCGATCTACCACAACTGCCTGATCGAGGAGAGCGAGATCGAGCACAGCATCATGCTCGAGCACAGCAGCATCAGGGGCGTGCCCCACCGCCTCGAGGACAGCCTGATCGGTCGCAACGTGACGGTGACCCGCAGCCCCCTTAAGCCCAAGGCCTACAGGCTGCTGCTCGGCGACAACTCCACCGTCGGCGTCCTCTGAGCGCCCGCCCACGGCCGACTCGGCTCATCCCGCGTTTATGTCTACGTAAGCCCCGTGTAACATCCGTGGCCTAGCCTCGACTCGTAGTCTACTGGAGAGCGGCGAGTCTGAGAGGCCCCACCATGCGCAAGATCCAATCCTCGGAGATCACCCCCGAGCAGACCTACCTGTCGCGGCGCGCCTTCCTGGGCGGGGCCGCGTCCCTGAGCGCCGCGGCCCTGCTCGCCGCCTGCGGCGGCGGTGTCGGCGTCACCCCCGCCGGCACGCCCGTCCCCGCCGACGGGCGCGCCGACGAGCTTGGCGACCCGGTCAATACGTTCGAGCAGATCGCGGGCTACAACAACTACTACGAGTTCACCACCGATAAAGAGGGCGTGGCCCGCCTGGCCCAGGGCTTCCAGACCTCGCCCTGGCAGGTCGCCGTGGGCGGCCTGGTCAACAGGCCCCGCACCTTCGCCATGGAGGACCTGCTGGCCTTCGAGCAGGAGGAGCGCATCTACCGGCTGCGCTGCGTCGAGGCATGGTCCATGGTCATCCCCTGGACCGGCTTCCCCCTCGGCCGGCTGCTGGCCGAGGTCGAGCCCCAGGCCGGGGCCCAGTACGTGCGCTTCGAGACGGTCTACAGGCCCGAGGAGATGCCGGGCCAGCGCGACCGCTTCTACCCCTGGCCCTACGTCGAGGGCCTGCGCCTCGACGAGGCGAACCACGACCTGACCATCCTGGCGACGGGGCTGTACGGGCGCGAGCTGACGCCGCAGAATGGGGCGCCGGTGCGGCTGGTGGTGCCCTGGAAGTACGGCTTCAAGAGCATCAAGTCAATCGTCAAGATTGACCTGGTCGCCGAGCAGCCCACCTCCCTCTGGATGGCCCTCGCTCCCAACGAGTACGGCTTCTACGCCAACGTCAACCCCGAGGTGGCCCACCCCCGCTGGTCCCAGTCGAGCGAGCGGCGCATCGGCGAGCTGGGCCGCCGGCCGACCCTGCCCTTCAACGGCTACGCCGACGAGGTGGCCGGGCTGTACGCCGGGATGGACCTGGGAGCAAACTACTAAGATGGGGGAACCAGGTTCCCCCACCACCCCCCGCGGCGCCACGCGGGCAACGGCGGGGCAGCGCGGCGCCCCCGCGCTCCTCCGGGCGGCGCGTGCCGTCGTCCACATTGGCGCGCTGCTGCCCCTGGCGCTGATGGGCTTCGACGCGCTCGCGGGGCGGCTGTCGGTCAACCCGATCCAGGAGCTGACCCAGCGCACGGGCATGGCGGCCCTGGTGCTGCTGCTGCTCTGCCTGGCCTGCACGCCCGCGAACCGGCTGCTCGGGTGGAGGTGGGCCGCGTCCCTGCGCAAGCCCCTGGGGCTCTACAGCTTCCTCTACGTCTGCCTGCACCTGCTGATCTTCGTCGCCGTGGACTACGGGCTCGACCCGGGGCTGATCGGCCAGGCGATCGCCGAGAAGCGCTACGTGCTGGCGGGCCTGGCGGCCTTCCTGCTGCTGCTGCCCCTGGCCCTGACCTCGACCAAGGGCGCCCAGCGGCGCCTCGGCCGCTGGTGGCGGCGGCTGCACCGGCTGATCTACCCGGCGGCCGCCCTGGCGGTGCTACACTTCCTCTGGCTCTCGAAGACCTGGCGCGAGCCCCTGGTCTACGGCCTGATCCTGCTGGCCCTGCTGGCGGCCCGCTTCTTGAGATCGCGGCGCGCCCCTGCTAGAATGACGGGCAGGGCGGCCCGAACCCCGCCACCGCGGAGCTAGCTGATGTCAGAGCAAGCCTGATGGGTGCCGCTCCCAGGCCGGCGACCCCACGTGGTCGCCCGTACCTGCTGCGCTCGGGCGTAAGGGCGGCCCAGCCTGGCCGCCCCGCGTGTCCACCCCCGCCATTGGGCTCGGACGGAGTACTAGCAGATGTCAGAGCTGAAGGACAAGCTCGTCCTCGTGGTAGATGACGAGCCGCGCATGGTCAGCTTCATGCGCCTGAACCTCGAGCTGGAGGGCATGCGCGTGAGCACGGCCGCGAACGGTCGCGAGGCGGTTGACCGGGTGCGCGAGGACATGCCCGACGTGGTGCTGCTCGACGTGATGATGCCCGTGATGGACGGCTTCGAAGCCCTGCGCCGCATCAGGCAGTTCTCGCAGGTGCCGGTGCTCATGCTCACGGCGAAGGACGAGGAGGAGGACCGGGTGCGCGGGCTCGAGCTGGGCGCCGACGACTACGTCGGCAAGCCCTTCAGCCACCGCGAGCTGGTGAGCCGGATCAGGGCGGTGCTGCGGCGCCACTACACCGCGCCGCCCGTGCCGCAGACCATGGTGCGCGTGGACGACCGCCTGAGCATAGACTTCGCCCGCCGCGAGGTGCTGGTGGACGGCCAGCGGGTCAACCTGCGCCCCACAGAGTACCGGCTGCTCTACCACCTGGTGCAGAACGCCGGGTATGTGCAGACCCACGAGATGCTGCTCTCGCGGGTCTGGGGCCCCGAGTACCGCGACGAGAACCACTACCTGCGCCTCTACATCACCTACCTGCGCCAGAAGCTCGAGCAGGACCCGGCGAACCCGCGCTACATCCTCACCGAGCGCGGCGTCGGCTACCGCTTCGTGGACTTCGAGGGCAAGGGCGGCGGGTAGGGGAAGGTGTTTTGCCACGAAGAGCACGAAGAGCACGAACTGATGAGCGCGGCTGTGCCGCCGGACGATCGCTCGCCGGCCTGCGAGATGCTGCCGCGCTCCCTTCCGAGCCTCTAGAAGCGGCAGCTCTGGCCTCGCGCGGTTGGGCCGGTCACAGGCCCTTCGCGCTCTTCGTGAGCTTCGTGGTAGAGCGGTCCGGCCAGAGGAGCGTGCGCCCGGGACTTACCCGCCCTCGTCCACCAGGCTGAGGATGAGGCTGCGCAGCTGGCGCAGGCGGCGGTCGGCGCCTTCGGGGCGCAGGCGCAGGTCGTCGCGGATCTGGCTGACGCCGATGCGGAAGGTGTCTATTGGGCCCTTCTCCTGCTCGGCGCTGGAGGCGTAGGCGCGGTCGAGGGAGCGGTAGGCCGTGAGCAGGGTGCGGTCGGCCTCGTCGAGGTCGTTGACCTGGAGGGCGGCGACGGCGTCTTCGATCTGGGCGGCGGCGCGCAGCAGGTAGAGGGCGCTCCAGAGCTGGCGGTTCTCCTCCTCCAGGTCGAGGATGTCGAGGCGCAGCACGCCCTCGGCCGTGGCCGGGGTGGCCGCGGCGGGCGCCGTCGGCGCGGGCGCGGCGGTGGGGGCGGGCGCGGCCGGGGCGACTGTGGCCGTGGGGGCGGCCGTGGCCTGCGCGGCGGCCGTCGGCTCCGCGGCGGGGGCGGGCCGCTGAGGAAAGAGCAGGGCCTGGGCGAGCAGGCTCAGCAAAACGGCTGCGGCCGCCGTGATCACGAACGGCAGCGCAGCCGCGGGGCCTTTGCGCGGGGCGGGGGGCGGGGCGTCGGGCGCGCCCTCGGGGGACTGGGGCTCCTCGGACACCCGGCTAGATCTCGTTGGCCAGGAGGATGGCCTGGGCGATCTCCTTCATGGACTTGCGGGTATTCATCGAGAGCTGCTGGATCTTGCGGAAGGCCTCCGCCTCCTTCAGCCCCTGCGTGTCCATGAGGATGCCCTTGGCCCGCTCGACCATCTTGCGGGTGTCCAGGGTCTCCTTGAGGTCAACGATCTGCTGGTCCATCTCCAGGAACTCCTGGTAGCGGGCCATCGCAATCTCGATCGCGGGCAGCAGCTCGGCCTCGCGGAAGGGCTTGACCACATAGTTGACCACCCCGGCCTCCTTGGCGCGCTCGACGAGCTCGCGGTCGGAGTAGGCGGTGAGCAGCAGCACCGGGGCGATCTTCTCCTCGGTGAGGATCTTGGCGGCCTGGATGCCGTCGAGCTTGGGCATCTTGATGTCCATGAGGACCAGGTCGGGCTTCAGCTCGCGGGCCAGGTTGATCACGCTCACGCCGTCGCCGGCCTCGCCGACAACGAGGTAGCCGAGACCGACCAGGGTCTCTTTGAGGTTCATCCGGATGATGGACTCATCATCGGCGATGACGAGACGAGTCTGGGCCATGTGGTGACTCGCTTTGCAGCTAGGGCCTACGCGCTTTCCTGTCGCACGGGCCAAAGTATAGCATGGCGCCTGGGGCGGGTCAACCGAGGGGAATCCTTCTGGGGCCTGGTCTACTTGTAGGCGACCAGGGCCGACTCGCGGTCGGGGTAGATCCTGAACAGGGTATCGAAGCGGCTCTTGCGGAAGATCTCGGCGATCTGGGGCTGGAGCGCCGCCAGCCGCAGGTCGCCGCCGAGGGGCTCCACAGCCTTCTGGGTGGTCAGCAGCATGCGCAGGGCGAGGCTCGCCACGAAGGTGACCTGGCTCATGTCGGCGAGGACCTTGCCCCTGTGGGCCGCGGCGGCCTCGGCGAGCTGGCCCTCGAGGGCGGCGACCCCGACGGCGTCGAGGCGGGCGGGCAGCTCGATCACGAGCACGTCGTCGATCTGCTCTACGTTCACCCCGTCACCCCTTTCCTCTGCGAGCGCTGCGCGGTATCTGGGCCGCTATTATAGCACGTCGGAAAGGGCGGGGGCCTCCCGCGCCGCCACCAGCAGGGTCAGGTCGTCGGACTGGGGGGCACCGGCGGCGAAGGCGTCCACCTGGGCGACGATGGCCTCGACGAGGTCCTGGGCGCCCAGGTGGGCCCCGGCCGCGATGGCGGCGTGGAGCCGCTCGTCGCCGAACAGCTCGTCGGCGGGGTTGGCCGCCTCGGTGATGCCGTCGCTGAAGGCTACCAGGCGCTCGCCCGGCCCGATCAGCGCCCGCTGCACCTCGTAGCTCTGGACGGGCAGGATGCCGACCGGCATGGTGCCCAGCCCGGTCTCGACGATCGGGGCGCCGCCGGCCGCCACCCGGAGCGGCGGGTTGTGGCCCGCGTTGAGGTAGGCCAGCTCGCCCGTGGCCGGGTCGAGCACGCCGTAGAACAGGGTGATGAACATGTTGCTGTCGCCGTGCTCGCGGCAGATGTAGTCGTTGACCAGCCAGAGGGCGCCGGTCAGCACGCTCTCCGGGTCGCGCGCGGCCCCCCCCTGGAAGATCCACGGGGCCTGCGAGGCGGCCCGCAGCAGCGAGCGGGTGAGGGCGACGAAGAGGGCCGCGGTGACGCCCTTGCCGCAGGCGTCGGCGACGACCAGCCCGAGGCGGCCGTCGGCCAGCTCGATGCAGTCGAAGAAGTCGCCGCCGACAGCCTGGGCGCCGCGGCTGTAGGCCGCCACCTGCCAGCCGGCCGGCTGGGGCAGGCGCCGCGGCAGGAACGACTCCTGGATGCGCCGGGCTACCGCCAGCTCCTCGTCAATGCGGCTGAGCCGGATCAGCTCGGCCTGGGCGGCCTGAAGCTGGGTGTAGGCGGCCAGCAGCTCGGCGTTCTTGCGCTCCAGGTCGGCGATCATGCGCTGGTTGGTGTTGCGCACCCGGGCCGTGCCGCTGCGCAGCATGGCCATGGCCAGCTCGGGGTTCGAGCTCAGCAGGGTCTTGAAGGCCGCCTCGCCGAGCACGAGCAGGTCGGCCTCGCGCAGGGCGCGCACCGTGGCCGAGCGGGGGCTGCGGTCAATCAGGGCCATCTCGCCGATCAGCTGGCCGGGACGGTAGACCTCGAGGCGCAGCTCGGCGCCCCCGACGTAGGTCAGCACCTCCAGCTCGCCGGCCAGGATGACGAAGCACTCGGCCCCCGCCTCGCCCTGGCGGAACAG
>DAOLDO010000286.1:0-7572 GCA_035327325.1 Chloroflexaceae bacterium
GGCGGCTCCCTCTGCGTACCGCCTTTCCCCCCGCGGGCGCATCGGGCGCCCGGCGCGGCGCCGCTCGCAGGGGGGAATGAGGGGCGCCTGGCCAGGTGGCCAGCCGCGCCCCCGCCGGGTGGTATACTGGCCCTGGCGGGCTACTTGCCTGCGCACCTGCTCACACCTCACACAGCGAGCAACGCGAGCGACTCACACCTCAGCGGGCGGGCGGCGATGGAACAGCCGGAGGTCACACAGCTGCTGCGCGAGCCGGCCCCGGGCGTCCTCCACTTCGGCGGCGCCCGCATGGCCCTGCTCGAGCTCCAGGAGGGTTTCTGGAGTATCCGCCGCCAGGTGGAGGCCCTGACGGGGCCGCGGCTGGCCAACGCGGTGCTGCAGCAGGCCGGCGCCAACGGCGGGGCCGCCTTCGCCCGCTCGCTCGGCCCCGCGCCCGAGCCCGCCGAGCAGCGCCGGCTCTTCGCCGCGTGCCTGCGCGCCTACCAGGCCGCCGGCTTCGGGGCCTTCACGATCGCCGAGGCGGCCTGGCCCATCGGCCGCGTGATCGTCCGGGCGCGCGACGGGTTCGAGGCCTGGGCCCTGCGCCAGCACGGCCAGGCAGCCGACGGCCCGGTCTGCGCCTACACCGCGGGCGTGCTGGTCGGCTTCGTCAACGTGGTCGCCGAGCGCCGCGACATCGTCTGCGTCGAGCGGCGCTGCCAGGCCCTGGGCGACGCGGCCTGCGAGTTCGCGCTGCTGCCCGCCGCCGAGGCCGGCGACCGCGCGGTGGTCGCCTTCGCGCCCGACCCGACCCTCGGGCGCCAGATCAACCTGCTCGAGATGCTCTTCGAGCGCATGCCCATGGGCATCGCCGTGATTGACCGCGAGTACCGCCTGGTGCGCTGCAACCCCACCTGGGCCGCCTTCATCGAGCGCTACACCCCTTCGCAGGCCGCCCAGGTGCTGCCCGGCGCCTACCTCTTCGACCTGGAGCCCGGCACCGAGGCGGCCCTCGTCCCGCTCTTCGAGCGTGTCTTCCGCGGCGAGACCGTGCGCCAGGACGCCGTGCGCATCGAGTCGGGCGGCATCCCCTCCTTCTGGGACATCGTGCTCTCGCCGCTCTACGAGGGGCCCCAGGTTGTCGGCCTGCTCAACGTCTCGATTGATGCCACCGAGCGCGCTCTGTTCCAGCAGACCCTCGAGCAGCGGGTCGAGGAGCGCACCAGCGAGCTGGAGCGCCGGCGCCAGATCGCCGAGCGCCTGCGCGAGACCATCCGGCGCGTCAACGCCGGCGCCTCCCTCGACGAGGTGCTGGACGGCATCGCCGCCCAGGCCGACGAGCTGAGCCCCGCGCGCTTCGTGGCGATCTACGTGCTCGAGGGCGAGGGCGGCCCGCTGCGGGCGCGGGCGCTGCGCGGCGATTTCTCTCCGGCGATGCGCCAGGCGCGCCTCGAGGTCGGCGCGGGCGCCGCCGGCCGCGCCGTCGCGGAGCGGCGCAGCGTCGCCGTCTCCGATGTCGGCCCGGACGCCCTGGAGGCGGCGGCCTTCAGGGCGGTGCTGGCGGTGCCGCTGCTGACCCAGCACCGCGGCTACGGCGCCCTCGCCTTCTACTACCCCGCCCCCCACGCCTTGCAGCCCGACGAGCTCCAGCTCGCCGCGACCTTCGCCGACCAGGCCGCCCTGGCAATCGAGAACGCGCTGCTGCGCACCCAGGCCGCCGAGATGGCGGCCCTCTCCGAGCGCAACCGCCTCGCCCGCGACCTCCACGACGCCGTCTCGCAGACCCTCTTCTCCGCCAGCCTGATCGCCGATGTGCTGCCCCGCCTCTGGGAGCGCGACCCCGCCACCGGCCGCCAGAAGCTCGAGGAGCTGCGCCAGCTCACCGGGGGCGCCCTCGCCGAGATGCGCGCCCTGCTGCTCGAGCTGCGCCCCGCCGCCCTGCAGGAGCAGGACCTCGCCGAGCTCCTCGGCCAGCTCGCCCGGGCCTTCACGGGGCGCACTCGCGTGCCGGTCGAGCTGCGCGTCGAGGGGGCCGACGACCCGCCGCCCGCGGTCAGGGAGGTGGCCTACAGGGTGGTGCAGGAGGCCCTGAACAACAGCGCCAAGCACGCCCACGCCGCCCGCGTCGCCATCGTCCTGCGCCGGTCGGCCCGCGCCGTCGAGCTGGCGGCCGAGGACGACGGGCGCGGCTTCGACCCTGGGCGCGTGGCGCCCGACGGCCTCGGCCTCGCCATCATGCGCGAGCGCGCCCAGGCCATCGGCGCGGCCCTGCGGGTCGAGAGCGCGCCCGGGTCGGGCGCCCGCGTCACCCTCACATGGAAGGAGGCCAGGGGATGAGCGCAGGCGCCCCGCGTATTCGCGTGCTGGTGGTGGACGACCACGCCGTGGTCCGCAGCGGCCTGGCGACCTTCCTGCTCGCCTGCGACGACATGGAGCTGGTGGGCGAGGCCGCCGGCGGCGCCGAGGCCCTCGCGCTGTGCGCCCGGGCCCGGCCTGACGTCGTGCTGATGGATCTGGTGATGCCCGATATGGACGGGGCCACGGCCACGCGCGAGCTGCGCGCGGCGCACCCGCACGTCCAGGTGATCGCGCTGACCAGCTACAAGGAGCAGGAGCTGGTGCAGGCCGCCCTGCAGGCCGGCGCCATCGCCTACCTGCTCAAGGACATCTCCGCCGACGCCCTGGCCGACGCGATCCGCGCCGCCCACGCCGGCCGGCCCACCCTGGCGCCCGAGGCGGCCCGGCTGCTGGTCGAGGCGACCCAGGCGCCGGGCGGCCCCGCGGGCCCCGAGCTGAGCGAGCGCGAGCGCGAGGTGCTGGCCCTGATGGTCAGGGGCCTGAGCAACGGGGCGATCGCCGAGCGCCTGGCGATCAGCCGCTCCACGGTCAAGTTCCACGTGAGCGGCATCCTCGGCAAGCTGGGCGCCGCCGGCCGCACCGAGGCCGCCGCCATCGCCGTGCAGCAGGGCCTCGTCAACTGACCTCCGCCTGGCCATCTGGCCAGCCCCGCCGTCGCCCCACCGTCCCACCCCCGACCCCCCGCGCCGCCGATGCGACCGGGGGGCCCTCCGTGTACGCTGGGGGTGGAGCACCAGTGGCAGGAGGTAGCGATGACACAGCCCGACATCCCCGTGATCGAGACCCGCGGCCTGGCCAAGTCCTTCGGCGCGGTGCAGGCCCTGCGCGGCGTGGACCTCCAGGTGCCGCGCCGTACGATCTGCGGCTTCCTGGGGCCCAACGGCGCCGGCAAGACCACGCTGATCAAGCTGCTGCTCGGCCTCAGCCGCCCGACCGCCGGCCAGGCGACGATCTTCGGCCGCGACATCGTGGCCGAGAGCGTGGCTATCCGCGAGCGCGTCGGCTACCTCCCCCAGCAGCCGCGCTTCATTGACTACATGAGCGCCCGCGAGAACCTGCACTTCGCCGCGCGCTTCTCGTTCCGCGGGCCGCCCGCGACCCTGCGCGCCCGCTGCGACGAGATGCTCGCCCTGGTCGGCCTCGAGGGCCGGGCCGACCGGCCCATCAGCGGCTTCTCGGGCGGCGAGCGCCAGCGCCTGGGCATCGCCCTGGCCCAGGTCCACCAGCCCGACCTGCTCATCCTCGACGAGCCCGCCTCGGCCCTCGACCCGCTCGGCCGCCAGGCCGTGCTGGCGATCATGGAGCGCCTGCGCGAGCGCACGACGATCTTCTTCTCGACCCACATCCTCGACGACGTGCAGCGGGTCAGCGACACGGTCGCCATCCTCAGCGCCGGCCGCATCGTGGCCAGCGGGCCGATCGCGCGGCTGCTGGGCGGCCAGGGCGACACGGCCTACACCGTGACCGTGCGCGGCGCGCCCGCGGGCCTGCGCGAGCGCCTGGCCCTGCTGCCCTGGGTGACGCGCGCCGAGGAGACGCGGCGCGACGGGCTCAGCACCTGGCACGTCGGCGTGCGCGACGAGCGCGCGGCCGAGGCCGAGCTGCTGCGCCACGTGCTGGCCGACGGCGAGGTGACGGTGACGGAGTTCGGCCGCAGGCGCTACGAGCTGGAGGACGTGTTCGTCGCTCTGGTGAAGGAGGGGAGCCATGGCCGCTGATCTTGGGCTGCAGCCCGTCGTCGAGGGCGCCCCGCTGCGCGGGCTCGCCAACCTGCTGCGCAAGGAGCACCGCGCCTGGTGGGGCACCCGGCGCTGGTGGGTCAACGCCCTGCTCTGGCCGGGCGCCCTCGGCGGCCTCGTCGCGATCATGCTCTTCCTGCTGCCGTCGGTGGCCGAGGCCACGGGCGACCCCCAGGTGGCCGCCGCCGGCGGGCCCGTGGCCTTCGGGCTCGAGATCGGGCGCAGCGTCTTCTTCGAGCTTGGCGGGCTGGCCGTAGCCATCGGCGTGATCGTGCTCTGCCAGGACCTGATCGTGGACGAGCGGCAGTCCGGGGTGACCGAGTGGCTGCTCTCAAGGCCCGTCGCCCGCCGCGCCTACGTGCTCGCCAAGCTTGTCGCCGCCCTGGTGGCCCTGCTCGCGCTGCTGGTGGCCCTGCCGTCCGTCGTCGCCTACCTGCTCATGAGCGCGCGGGCCGGGGCGCCCATCGCCCCCCTGCCCTTCCTCGGCGGGGTCGGCCTCGTGGCCTTGCACACCCTCTGCTACCTCGCGCTGACCCTGATGCTGGGCGCGCTGCTGACGGCCCGCCCGCCGCTGCTGGGTATCGCCCTGGGCGCCCTGCTGGGCGGCCAGATGCTCGGCGGCCTGCTCACGCCGCTGCTCTACGTCACGCCATGGGGGCTGCTCAAGCTCGCCGCCGCGGTGGCCGGCGGCCTCCCCGTGCCCCCCGAGCTGCTCTGGGCGCCCGTGGCCGCCACCGCGGCCCTGAGCGCGGCCTTCGTGCTCGTCGCCCTCGCGGCCTTCGAGCGGGCCGAGCTGTAGTCGCCCGCGTCTGCCGCCCGGCGCGCAGGGTTCACCCCCGCGGGTGACCCGGCCTCACCCCCGCGGCGCCTATGCTGCGCCCAGATGGCGCGCCACCAGGCGACGCTGGCCCGGCCCGCACCCCGCGGCACACGAGAGGAGTACCCCGATGACGACTATCGCCAACCAGCTCACGCTCAGCGAGCGCATCGCCGACTTTCTGGCCCAGCGGCGCATCGCCGTGGCCGGCGTCTCCGCCACGCGCGACCTCCCCGGCAACCTGATCTACCGCAAGCTCAAGGGCGCCGGGTACGAGGTGTTCGCGATCCTGCCCGGCGCCGCGACCTTCGAGGGCGACCCCTGCTACGCCGAGCTCGCCGCCATCCCCGGCGGCGTAGACGGCCTCGTGATCGCCACCCGCCCCGAGCTGACCATGGCCCTCACCAGGCAGGCCGTGGCCGCCGGCGTCCCCCGGGTCTGGATGCACGAGTCCCTGATGCACGGCGGCACCAGCGTTTCGCCCGATGCGGTCGCCCTCTGCCGGGAGCGCGGGGTCGCCTTGATCGCCGGGGCCTGCCCGATGATGTACTGCGCGCCGGTGGACGTCGGCCACCGCTGTATGTGCTGGCTGATGAAGGTCACCGGCGGCCTGCCCGAGTAGGCCGGCGCGGGCCGCTACGCGCGGCCCTCGTGATTGTCGAGGCCGCGCCGCATCGCCGCGCCCACCGCCCGGGCCGTCGGGTCGTCGCCGCC
Source organism: Chloroflexaceae bacterium (assembly GCA_035327325.1). GTDB lineage: Bacteria > Chloroflexota > Chloroflexia > Chloroflexales > Chloroflexaceae > CAIWXH01. The sequence continues at coordinate 5,608 of DAOLDO010000286.1, forward strand.
CAGGAGCGCGGCGGCCACCCGGTGCCGGTCGGCCTCGCCGCGGTTCTGGCTGAGCTTGGCCTTGCCCTCCAGCCGCGCCACGCTGAGCGTGAAGCCCACCACCCCTTTGAGCATCCCCTCGCGGTAGCGCTCCGGCAGGCTGTCCCACTGCCGCTGGTAGGCGCCCTCGGTCGCCTCGATCAGCGCGGCGATCTCGCGCTCGAGGGCGGCCCTGTCGTCGGCGGCGTGCAGGGCCCGCACGGGGCCGGCGGCGTGGACGGCGATGTAGTTCCAGGTCGGCACGCTCTCGCGCTGCTCGTAGTGCGACGGCGAGACGTAGGCGTGGGGCCCGGTGAAGATCGCCAGGCTCTCGCCCGTGTCGAAGGCGTGCCAGTGGGGGTTGGCCCGGGCCAGGTGCCCGTGGAGCGTCACCCCGTCGCCGTCCTGGCGCACCACCACAGGCACGTGCGAGGCGAAGGGCGCGCCGTCGAGGATCGAGACCAGGGTGATGAAGCTGTGGGCCCGCATGAAGGCGACAAGCTCGGCGACGTCCTCCTGCCGGAAGGCTCGTGGGATATACATGGCGCTCCTCCGCTCGCTCGGCGACCCGGTCACGCCGCAGCATAGCCGAAGGGGCGGGCGGCATCAAGGGCCATTCGGCGCGGGCGCGCCGGGCCAATGCGCCTGGGGGCGGCCTGTACGGGAACAGGCAGGTTGGCTGGCGCGCCTGACCTGGCACAGACTATCAGCACGGGCGGCCGCGGCCTTCATCCCTCATCCTTCATCCTTCATCCTTCCCCTGGAGCTGGCCGAGGGCGCGCCACTCGGCGGTGCTGCCGGGGCCGAGCTCGCGCAGCAGCTCCTGGGCGGCGGCGCCGAGCACGGCGGTGTAGGTGGGGTAGGCGATCTCGAGCCGCGCGAGCTGGTCAACGGTCATGCCCGCGGCCATGCCCGCGGCCACGACATGCACGATCTCGAGGGCCTGCTCGCCCACCACGTGGGCGGCGATGAGGGCGCGGTCGGCGCGGCGGGCGATCAGCTTGCAGAAGCCATCGGCGCGCCCGTCGATCACCGCCCGGTCGATCGCGTCCATGCGCGCCGTGGCCACCAGCACCTCGCCCGCCTTGCGCGCCTCGGCCTCGCCGGGGCCGACGCTGCCGTACTCGGGGTCGGTGAAGCCGCCGTGGGGCACGATGGTGTGGGCGACCCGCTCGTCGCCGCCGAGGGCGTTCTCGGCCGCGACGCGGGCCTCGTAGCCGCCGCTCTGCACGAGCATGAGCTTGCCGTTGATGTCGCCCGCGGCGTAGATGTGGGGCCGGCTCGTGCGCAGGTAGTCGTCGGTGACGACGTAGCCGCGCTCGACTCGCACGCCGGCGGCGTCGAGGCCCAGTTCCTCCACGTTGCCGGGCCAGCCCGTCGCCATGACCACGGCGGCCACGTCGAGCTCGTGGCGCCCGCCCCGCTCGTAGACCAGCCGCAGCCCGCCCTCGCGCCGTCGGATCTCGCCCACGCCCTCGACGCCGGTCACGACCTCGATGCCGTGTGCGGCGAAGCAGCGGGCCACCTCGCGGGACACGTCTTCGTCCTCGCCGGCCAGGATGCGCGGCGCCACGTCGAGCAGGGTCACCTCGGCGCCGAAGGCGCTGAAGACCGAGGCCAGCTGGCAGCCGGTGGCGGCCGCCCCGATCACGGCGACCGAGGCGGGCAGCTCGCGCAGGCCCCAGACGTCGCTGTGGGTGAAGGCGTGCTCGGCGCCCGGGATGGGCAGGCGGCGGGCGTGGCCGCCGACGCAGAGGATGATCCGGTCGGCGCGCAATGTGCCCGCGTCGCCGGCCTGCACCGTGTGCTCGTCCAGCAGGCGGGCCGGGCCGACGCCCACCAGGGCCTCGACGCCGCCGCGCCGCAGGTGGCCCAGCAGGTCCTTCTTGGCGTGGACCTGGTCCACCTTCTCCTGGACGCGCGCCATCACGGCGGCCAGCTCCACGC
>DAOLDO010000287.1:0-7560 GCA_035327325.1 Chloroflexaceae bacterium
GCGGTGGGCGACCTGGCGACGCGGGCGCGCTTCGCCCTGGCCGCGGGCGAGGCGGCGGTGCTCGGCCACCTGCTCGACGCCAACCAGGCCCTGCTCGAGCGCATGGGCGTCTCGTCCCCCGAGCTGGGGCGCCTGGTGACAGCGGCGCGGGAGGCCGGGGCCCTGGGCGCGAAGCTCTCGGGCGCGGGCTGGGGCGGCGTGATGCTGGCCCTGGTGACGGACGAGACCCGCGTCGCCGTCGAGGAGGCCCTGCGCGAGGCCGGGGCGGCGCGGGTGCTGGCGACAACTGTCTCGTCCAGATGATCCAGCCCGCCGACAAGGCTACGGGTTTGACCACGAAGCGCACGAAGCCCACGAAGGTGCGAGAGCAGCTGTGTTGTGACGATTTTGCCCGAGCTGCTCTTTGGCAGGTGCGTTCTCGGCAGGCGCCAGGCGTACTCGGACCCTTCGCGATCTTCGTGGCCTTCGTGGGAAAAACAAACAAGCGTTTCGACCGGTGGAGTAATTGGCGTATAATCCCCGTATGGCAACGATCATGGTCGCGATGAGCGGCGGGGTGGACAGCTCGCTGGCCGCCGCGCTGCTGCACGAGCAGGGGCACAAGGTCGTCGGGGTGACCCTGCACCTCTGGGACGACGACGACGACCGGCTGGCCGAGAGCCTGTGCTGCGCGCAGGAGATGGCCGAGAGCGCGCGGCGCGTCTGCGCGCAGCTGGGCGTGCCCTACTACGTCTTCAACTACCAGCGCGAGTTCCGGCGCCACGTGATCGACTACTTCGTCCACGCCTACGCCCAGGGCTACACGCCCAACCCCTGCCTGGAGTGCAACCGCGAGATCAAGTTCCGCGCCCTGCTCGAGCGGGCCCGCGCCCTCGGCTTCGACTACGTGGCCACCGGGCACTACGCCAGGGTCGAGCGCGCGGCCGGCGACGGCCCGCCGCGCTACGAGCTGTGGCGCGCCGCGGACCGCGAAAAGGACCAGAGCTACATGCTCCACATGCTGGGGCAGGGCGACCTGGCGCGCATCCTCTTCCCCCTTGGCGGGCTGACCAAGCCCGAGGTGCGGGCCCTGGCGGCGGCGCGGGGCCTGGCCAGCGCCGACCGGCCCGAGAGCCAGGACATCTGCTTTGTGCCGGGGGGCGACTACCGCAACCTGCTGCGCGAGCAGGCCCCGGCCAGCCTGCGCCCAGGCCCGATCGTAGACCTGGAGGGCCGCGAGATCGGCCGCCACGAGGGGCTGCCCCTCTACACGGTCGGCCAGCGCCGCGGGCTGGGCCTCGGGGGTGGCAGGCCCCTCTTCGTCGTCGCGCTGGACGTGGGGCGCAACGCCCTGGTGGTCGGCCCCGCCGAGGCCATCCTGCGCGACCGGCTCGAGGTGGACCGGGCCGCCTTCGTGGACGGTGGCTGGCCCGCCGAGCCCTTCAGCTGCGCGGTGCAGGTGCGGGCCCACGCCGACCCCGCCCCGGCCGCGGTGACGCCGCTCGCGGGCGGGCGCCTGGCCGTGCGCCTCGCCGAGCCGCTCAAGGCGATCACGCCGGGGCAGGCCGCCGTGCTCTACGCCGGCGACCGCGTGCTCGGCGGCGGTCGCATCGTGCGGCCAACAGGATAGCGCCATGATTGATGGCCTGGCCCCGGCGACCCTGCTGCTGATCCTGCTGGCCACGGCGTGCGCGGGCCTGGCCCATGTGCTGCTCGGGCGGCGCTGGCGGCAGCTGCCGGTCTTCTGGCTGACCGCCTTCGTGGGGTGCCTGCTTGCCTACGGGCTGGGGCTGCGCTTCCCGCTCGACCTGCCGAGCCCCGCGGGGGTGCCGGTGCTCGAGGCGGTGCTTCTGGCCTGGGTCTTGCTGATTGTTGTTTCACGCTTGCGGGTGTGATATAATCGGGCGTCGTCGGGCCGGATCACCGCATTAGAATGCCTTCAGGGCGGGCCGGGCACTCCGTCGCGCCGCTATCTGCGGAGGGTGCTGTGTGGAGATGGGTTGCAATCGCCTTCGGAACACTCGTCGTCCTGCTGATCGCCTTCATCGTCGGCATGTACCTGGCGCCCGTCGGCGTCCGTGAGGCCACCCGCGACATCTTCATTATTATCCTCGGCGTGTTCCAACTGATCACGGCGGTGCTGCTGGCGGCGCTGCTCTTCGCGATCATCTACGCCGTGAACCAGATCAACAAGGTGGCCAGCGGCACGGTGATCCCCAAGCTCGACGAGGCCATGGTCAAGATGAACGACGTGCTCGACAGCACGCGCACGATCGCCGGCAACGCCCGCGAGACGGCCAGCAACGTCAGCGGGTCAACCTCGTTCGTCACCGAGCGGGTCGTCTCGCCGATCATCCGTGTCTCGAGCCTGTTCACCGGCGTGCGGGCCGCGGCCACCAGCCTGGCCCGTCGCGACGCCGCGGATCGCCTTGAGCAAGAGCTGAGGCGCTGAGCCGCGCCCGAGGGGCCGGGCTACGCCCTGGTAAGCTTCCCCAGGTATGCTGGTGAACAGCGCCCGCGGGCGCGTGGTATGATTAACGGTGGTAGGCTGTCGCGCTCGGCAACAGTGTGCCGGCGACAGCCTTCACGTATCGTGTGACAGGGGCCGATGGACGAACAGCGCTTCTCATACGGCGGGCAGGCGGTCCTCGAGGGGGTGATGATGCGCGGCCGTCGCCAGGCGACGATGGCGGTGCGCCGCCCCAGCGGCGAAGTCGCCCTCAAGCATATCCCCCTGGCCGACCGCAGCGCCGCGCCCTGGGCCCGCATCCCGGTGATCCGCGGGATCTTCGGCCTGAAGGACGCCCTCACGATCGGCAAGGAGGCCCTCGACTTCTCGGCCACGGTCGCCATCGGCGACGACGAGGAGGAGCTGTCGCCTCTGGCCCAGGTCGCCACCTTCGTTGTGACCCTGCTGATCGCCATCGGCCTGTTCGTGGTGCTGCCCTCGGCCGTGGCCAACCTGGCCTACACGCGCCTGGGCACCTCGGTGATCGTGCGCGAGCTGATCGAGGGAGCGATCAACCTGGCCCTGGTGGTGGCCTACATCTACGCGATCAGCCGCATCCCCGATATCCAGCGCGTCTTCGGCTTCCACGGGGCCGAGCACAAGGTGATCAACGCCTACGAGGCCGGGGCGCCCCTTACGGTCGAGGCGGTGCGCCCCTTCCCGCGCATCCACCCCCGCTGCGGCACCAGCTTCCTGGTGATCGCCGCCCTGATCGGCTTCGTGATCTTCCTCGCCGTGGCCGGCCTGCCCTGGTGGCAGCGCGTCGGCGCCCGCATCGTCATGATCCCCCTCGTGGCCGCCGTGGCCTTCGAGTTCATGCGCCTCGCCGCCGCCCACTACGAGCGGCCCTGGGTGCGCCGCCTGCTCGACCCGGCCCTCGCGTCCCAGAACCTCACCACGCGCGAGCCGGACGACGCGATGATCGCCACCGCGATCGCCGCCCTCGTCCCGGTGCTCGAGGCCGACGGGGTCATCCCCGCCGCGGCGCCCGAGCCCGACCCGGCCCTCGCACTCTCCGCGTAGGGGCAGCCCCTTCGGCCCCGCCATCATCAGGGCTACGACCGCAGCCCGGAGGGCAGAACAATGGCGCTGGTAGGCAATATTCGCGACTTCGGCCTCTCCGACTTCCTCTACCTCGTTGACAGGGGCTACAAGACCGGCGGCCTGCACCTCAGCCACGGCCCCGAGATGGCCCTGCTCTTCTTCGAGAAGGGCAAGCTGGCGATGGTCGTGCGCCGCCCCGAGGACGAGCGCGGCGACCTGCTGGTGCGCCTCGGCCTCCTCAGCCCCGACAAGCTGGCCCAGGCCCGCGACGAGCTGGCAGCCCGCGGCAATGGCGCCACCCTCACCCAGGTGATCGTCGAGCGCGAGCTGGCCAGCAGGGACCAGCTGCAGACGGCGCTCCAAAGCTTCACCGAGGAGTCGGTCTACGGCCTCTTCGGCTGGCCCGAGGGCGAGTTCCGCTTCGAGCAGAACCAGCGCCCCGCCGCCGACGCGCCCGTCATCCCCACGCCGATCTCGGTGGACCACCTGATCATGGAGGGCGTGCGCCGCATTGATGAGTGGGGCCGGATCAAGGACCGCATCCCCTCCACCGATATGGTCGTGCGCTTCCTCGAGCAGCCCGGCGAGCGGGTCAAGGGGATCAAGCTGGCCACCGAGGAGTGGCGCATCTTCGCGCGGATCAACGGCCGCGATACCCTGGCCGAGATCGCCAGAAAGACCGGCCTCAGCGAGTTCGACGTCTGCCGGATCGTCTACGGCTTCCTGACCGCGGGCCTGGTGGAGGTGCAGAAGCGGCCCAGGGCTGCGCTCAGCCGCGCGCCCCAGGCGCCGGCCGACCTGCCCAGGGTCAAGAAGAGCCTGGTGAACCGCATCATCGACCGAATCAAGAGCATGTGACGCCCGATGTGCTTCAGCCAGGGCACAGCACCATAGCGGAGGGCCGGTGTGCAGACTGTAAAGATGGTGATCAGCGGGGCCGTGAACGCGGGCAAGACCGAGTTCATCAAGGCGATCAGCGAGATCGAGGTCGTCTCGACCGAGCGCCGCGCGACCGACGATACCAAGATGATCAAGAAGGAGACGACGGTCGCGATGGACTTCGGCCGCATCGCCATCGCCGACGACCTCGTCCTGCACCTCTTCGGCACCCCCGGCCAGAAGCGGTTCGACTTTATGTGGGAGATCCTCTCCGAGGGCATGCTCGGCCTGGTCATCCTGGTGGACAGCACCCGCCCCGAGACCTTCCGCGAGACCAACCGCATCATTGACTTCTTCGTCTCGTACCGCGACACGCCCTATGTGATCGCCGCCAACAAGCAGGATCGCCCCAACGCCTGGAGCCCCGACGAGCTGCGCCTGGCCCTGCGCCAGCCCAACCACATCAAGGTGCTCCCCTGCGTCGCCAACGACCGCGAGAGCGTGAAGAACATCCTGCTCGAGCTGCTCTACGTCATCCAGGAGCGCTCGGAGGACTGATGAGCTGTGAGGTGTGAGGTGTGATTCTGCCACGAGCACGGCCGTGCAAGAGATCACACCTCACAGCTCACACCTCACGCGCCCGCCGCAAGGCGGGCTTTTCTTATGGCACGCGCACCCACTTGACCTGGTCGAACCAGACGGTGGCGCCGTCGGGCGCGATGGCGCCGAGCTGGACGAAGCCGCCCGCGCCCGCGGCGAAGGGGTAGCGCCCGAGGTGGACCCAGCCGGTTTGCTCGGCCTGGTTCACGGCCACCTCGAGGGCGCCGTCGCGGTGCTGGACGACGTAGCGGGCCGCCTCGGCCGGGCCGCGCTTGTGGGGGCAGCGGGGCACATGGACGAAGACGTCGTAGAGGGCCTCGGCGGGGAGGGTGGGCTGCCAGCGGCCGACGGGGGCCGCGGCCGGGTCGCCGCCGCCTGTGGCCCAGTAGGCGTGCCGGCCGGCGCCGCAGCCCACCAGGCTCGGGGCGAGGGGCGCGCTGTGCCAGAAGTCGCCGCCCAGCTCGTCGGCCACGTGCTCGGGCGCGGCGGGGTCGCGGGCGGGCGGGCCGGCGGCCGGGTCCTGGCCGAGCCAGAGGAAGGTGACCTCGAGCTCGGCCTGGTCGCCGACGATGCCCAGGTCGTCGAGCCAGGCCCCGTCGCCGACGTCAATCGCGGTGGGGAAGCGCACGTGGCCCTTGTCGGCCCTGCCGCCGTTGTAGCCCTCGTAGAAGGCCGCGTGGTCCATCGGCCAGCCCCGCTCGAGCTCGGGGTAGCCGTCGCGCTGCGCGTCCCAGTAGTCGTCGCGCTCGCTGTAGGGGCCGACGTCGTAGACGGGCACCACGACGCTGCGGCCGCGGTAGCTGATCCGCACCTGGTACTCGTTGCCGCCGCGGCTGGAGAGGACAGTCCAGGAGGGGAGCGAGGCGAAGCGGGCGCGGGGCGGGATGATCCAGCCGTTGGCGGTGCGCCCGCCGACCATGCCCATGCGCGTGCCGCGCACGCGGAAGGTCGGGGCCACGGCGTAGGAGGGCGCGGCGGCGGCGCTGACGGTGGGGGCCTGGCTGGTAGTGGCCAGCCTGACCTCGCGCACGGCGGGGGCGACGCCGAGGCCGCCCGCCAGGGCGACGCGGTACTGGGCGTAGCGCACCGGCTGGCCGAAGCTGACCACCGAGCCCGCGGGCAGGTCGGTCAGCCAGGGGAGCCAGCGCTGCCCATCGGCGCTGCCGCGCACGTCTACGCGGGCCTCGGCGCCGGGGGGCGTGAGGGCGGCGTAGGTGAGCTGCAGGCGGGTGGTGGGCTGGTCGAGGGTGAGGGGCTGGGAGACGAGGGTGCCAAAGCGCTGGTGGCCGCCGAAGACGCGCGGGGCGGGGCCGGCGCCCTGGTCGAGGGTGAGGCTGCCGTCCGCCTGGCTCAGCACGCCGTCGAGCTGAGCGAGGCCGACAGCGCGCGGCGTGGCGCTTTCGGGGAGCTCCGCGTGGACGCTCGTGGCGGGGAAGGTGGCGAGGAGGCTCAGGAGCATCCAGGCAAGCAGCGACCGCAACATGGGGGTTCGCTTAGGACGCAATAGGTTCTCCGCGTTTCTACGTTCCTGGTAGAGGCCACACCGTGGTGGCGGCGCGGATTATACCATAACTTTCCCTTAATAATGCAAGCCGCCTGAGAGCTGGCTCTCAGGCGGCTGTCAGCTTGGTGTGCTAGGGGCGTGGGCTACTGGGCGGGGCGCTCGCCCAGGGTCACGGTCAGCTCCTGCTCCTGGCCGTCGCGCAGCACGGTGATGGTGACGGTGTCGCCGGGGGCGTGGCGCAGCAGCAGCTGGCGCAGCGAGGTGTTGTAGTCGAGGCGGGTGCCGTTCACGGCGACGATGATGTCGCCCTCACGGATGCCGGCCTGGTCGGCGGCGCTGCCGGGGGTGACGGCCGAGCCCGTGGCGGCGTTGGGCCGGATCAGGGCGCCGTTCTGCACCGGCAGATTCAGCTCGGCGGCGAGGTCGCCGTCAATCGCCAGGTAGGTCACGCCCAGGAAGGGGTAGCGCACCTCGCCGTTGGCGATCAGCTGCTCGGCCACGTTGCGGAAGATCGTGCTCGGCACGGCGAAGCCAAGGCCCTCGACGGGGGCGGCGCTCGAGCCGAAGTCGAAGTCGTTGCGCACCACCAGGGTGTTGATGCCCACCACCTCGCCGCGCAGGTTGATCAGGGGGCCGCCGCTGTTGCCGCTGTTGATCGCGGCGTCGGTCTGGATCAGGCCCTCCATGGGGCCGACCGAGCGGTTCAGGGCGCTGACCACGCCGGCGGTGACGGTGTTGCGGAAGTTGCCCAGGGGGCTGCCGATGGCCAGCACCGTCTCGCCCGGCTACAGGCCGGTGCGGTCAAGGTAGGTGTGGATGGTGGTGCCGTAAGTCATCATCATCGTTGCGCCGAGATCGAAGGGCACGGCATCGGGCAGCTTTACTGTCATGCCGTCGGCTCTGCACACCATGTATTCGGCAAGGCCGCCGTGACCGCCGATCGCAACAACCCGGTCGCCCGGAGAAAAGCCGGTCACGCCTTTGCCCACCGCCTCGACCACGCCCGAAACCTCGCCGCCCGGCACGAACGGCCGCTGCGGCTTGA
>DAOLDO010000288.1:0-7542 GCA_035327325.1 Chloroflexaceae bacterium
AGCGAGCGCAGCACGTCATCTTCGAAGCCGCTATACGCCGCGTCAAAGCTGGCCCTCCAGCGCGCGGCATAATCGCCCGCATAGCTGTCGTAGATCGTGTTGAGCCAGTCGCCGACAGCGTGCTCGGCGATTGGCTCGCCGGCGTGCTCCTCCAAAAGGCGCAAGGTGGCCAGAAGCAGCGCGCGGTCGTAGGGGCGCATCTCCTGGTCGGGGACCGGCTCGCGAAAGACGTGGACGGGCGCCAGCACCACCTGCCCCGCGTCGTCGCGACGACGCCCTCGGTTGATCCGTCCGAAGCGCTGGATCAGGGCCTCGAGGGGGGCGGGATCGCTGTAGATGGTGTCCAGATCGATGTTGAGGCTCACCTCGACGACCTGGGTTGCGACGAGGACGATGGGCTGGCGACCGGCGCTCCCCAGCCCGCACGCACGCATCACCTGCCGCTCACGCCCCAGGCGGTCATCCCCAATCAGCCTGCTGTGGAGCAGCACAACGGTCGCTTCTGGGCCGAGCCGGTCTTTGAGCGCGCTCCAGAGCTGCTGGGCCCGCGTGACGGTATTGCAGCAGGCCAGCACCGAGCGGCCGGAGCGGGCGTCCGCGACAATACGGCCCACGTTCTCATCGGCGACCATATCGCCGTCGAGCAAAAGCAGGCGGTGGCGCTGGAACGCGCCGAAGAGCTCCGGAGCCGCGCGCACTTCCTCGAAGGGGCCAAGGGCGTCGGCCAGCACACCTTTGATCAGGTTGGGGAAGGTGGCCGACATCACGAAGAAGCGGGCCGCGTACTGCTCGCGCAGGTGGCGGACCAGTCGCAGGATCAGGGCGAGGCGCCGAGGCTCGTAGGCGTGGATCTCGTCGAAGATGAACGCCGCGCCGAAGAAGTCGCTCATGATCGCTTCGAAGCCGCGTAGCTTGTAGCAGCCCTTGAGCATCTGGTACGGGCTGAACACCCGCACGGGGTAGTAGTTTAGCTCGGTGCGGTTCTTCCGCTCTCTGGCCCGGCGCACAGCTTCACGGGGATCGTCGCCCTCTTCGACAAAGCCGCGGTAGAGGGCCTGGAGCGCGCGCCCATGCTGGAGGCCGACGAGCCCGGGGAAGATCCGGGCGAGGCGCGCCTCCATAGCGTTCATGCTGGCCTGAAACGGCAGGGCGTAGAACAGGCGCGGCACAGCCTGCGGAGTCTCGCCGAAGGCCCAGAGCAGAGCGGCCTCCGTCTTGCCGCTGCCCGTCGGCGCGATCAAGGCGGCGCTGCCGGGAACCCTGGAGCTGGCCCGCTGATGCTCGTACAGCCCCTCCACGGCCCAGCCGAGCCGCTCTACGATCGCCGCGGCGCTCGTTGGCGGGAGGGTGGGCGGCGGGCCGGTGTGGGCCGAGGCGCTGTGGTCCGCGGTGATCGTCATCCCCCGGAGGGCCAGGGTGGCCGTGTACGCCGGGCGCGCTGACGGCCGGTTACACAGCTCGGTGACGAAGCGCCTGTAGCGGCGTAGGGCCTGCTCGATCAGCTCTACGCCGTGCTCGCGCACGAGGGCCACGGCCTCATCTCGCGGCAACAGGGGGAGCGCGTCGGCACCCAGCGCCGCCAGGCCCAGGTCTTTGCGCCAGCCGTCGGCGTACTCGTCGAGCCAACGCCAGAGCTGCTCGAGGGGGGCCTGGGCTAGCTCGCCGGCCACATGCTTGATCGAGGGCCCGCCGGCGCTGTACAGCTCGGCGATGGTGGCGGCGTCCTTATGGTGTGAAACGATCGCCGCCACTACCCAGGCATAATCGTCGCTCTGCGCGTCCGGAACCAGCCAGGGCAAGAAGGCCAGCGAGGCGACCTCGTGCCGGTGGGGCCAGCGTATCCCTCCCTTGCTCGCTAGCATCTGCTGAAAGCCTGGGGTGGCTTTGCCGAGATCGTGGAGCAGGCATGCCCAGAAGAGGCGGTGCCAGAGCCGGGGGCTGCCGACTGTCTGCGCGACCTCCGGGCGCAGGCGGGCCTGGTCGGCCAGGCGGCTGAGCACGGCCCACGTGTGCTCGAAGAGCGTCTCGCCGTCGCTTTTGGCCAGAATCGGCTCCAGGTAGGGTGGTGGCTTCACCGCGCTCCCTCCACGAAGCTATGCCAGACCACCGCGCGAGCGTGATCGCTCACGGCCTGCACGCTGGGATCACACCAGCTGGGGTCGGCGTCCGCTGCGGGCAGATCCAGGCGTGTCGAGAGCACTCGCTCGCGCAGCATCAGATACTGGGCGAAGGTGGGCTGGCGGCCCCGGTGATAGTCGAGGTAGCGCGGCATCAGCACCGCCAAGCCGCGCCTGGTGCGGGCGCCCATCTCGATCGGCAGGATCGTGTGCTCATAGCAGACCCGCTCGCGGCGCTCGAGGGTGACCACCCGGACGCCTCCGGGCGGGTAGGCGCACAAATCCTGGGAGCGACCGAGGACGAGGGCGAAGCGCGGGCTGCGGAAGGCCGGCTCCAGCTCCAGGCGGTTGAGGTAGAGGGTCAGGCGCGGCCGGAAGAGCAGCGCCCGCTGAAATGGGGTCACCGTGCTCTCGCCATAGAGGGTTACAGCGCCGAAGCCCTGGGCCGCCAGCTCTTTGCGCTTGCGGGCGGAGATCGGCTCAACGCCCCCGCCCGCGTGAATGTGCTCGAGGTCCGTGAACATTCCCTGGTGGGTAAAGTGGTAGGCGAACTGGAGGCCCTCTGGGTCGATCCACTCCCCCACAGCGCTGCAGATGTGGCCGAAGATTGTCGCGGGCGGGGGCATCTCGAAGGTCGGCTGCTGGCCCCACATGAAGTGGGGGTAGCGGAACGACGTCACCTCGCCCTCGAGGGTGACTCGTAGTGCCTGCATCGTCTCCATGGGCTACTCCAGCCAGCCGGGGTTGGCGGCGAGGTCGGCGCTGAGCTGCTGGAAGGCGTGACGGGGGTGCATCAGCCGCACCCGCGGGTTAGTGGCGGTGAACTGCTCGACGGCGGCCCGCTGGCCGTCGTGGAAGCCCCTGGTCCAGCCGATGTAGACCGGCGACAGGATCTCGTCGGCGAAGACCTCGAGCGCCTCGCCGAGAGCCTCGGGCTTGAAGACAGGCAGCCCACGCTCCTCGCCGACCACATAGCCGAAGATGTGGTTGCCGCCCCTGGTGACCGCGAGGATTGTCGCTGCGGGGGCGACGGCGGTGTAGTGGATCGTCTGTTTGGCGCCGCCCTCGATGCGCGCCATGCCCTCCATGAGGGCGCGCACGCGGCGCAGGCGCTCCTCGGCCGCGAGCCTGTAGCTCTGCTCGCGCTCCAGGTGCGTGAGGCCCCGCTGCCTCGCCAGCTCGATCCGCACATCGTCGAGGTGGCGGAAGCCGGTCTTCTTGCGGTAGCTGAAGGTGCCGCAGGCGTAGAGGTCCAGCGAGAAGAGGCCCTTCAGCGTGGTGCGGTAGAACTGGTGCTCGTGAGGCACAGGGTCGCCGTCGTGGCGAGCCATGGTGCCGAAGTCCTCAGTGATGTTTGTCGGAGCGATGCTGACCAGGGTGCCGACTCGAAAGGGCGCGGCGCGCGTCAAGGTCACACCCTCCGTGAGCGGTGTCTCGGCGGCCCGGGTGGCGTCGGCGGCGCGGGCTTCCTGGGCGGCCTTCTTTGTGGAAGGGGCCCGCATGTAGCCAAACAGGTCGTCGTCCCAGAACTCAATCGGGTTCGCGTCGGTGTAGGCCACCTTTGTTTCGCGGAAGATCGGGGCGGCGCGCCAGCCGGTGTCGGGCAGCTCCTCGAGCGAGGTGCGGAGCCAGTAGCGGAAGGCCTGGGCCGAGACGTACGGGTAGCTCTCGCCCGTGCGGGTGCGGATCGACTTGACGGCGATGGTGTTGTCCGTCCGGGCGCCGGCCACCGCGCCGGCGTTGTTGAGCGCCGAGGCGGGGGCGTCGATCAGGAGCGTGCCGCTGATGAAGGCCATGGTGCGTTCCTTTCTCACACGTGTGGTTACGGCGTCGTCGGGGTGGGCTCAGCTCGTCTCCTCGTCCTCGTCGCTGACCTGCCGGGCGACCTGCGTGATCAGCTCCTCGAAGGGCGCGATCTGCTGCTGGGCGTGCATGCGCTCGATGATGCGGATCAGCAGGAGGTCGCGGGCCATTGTCCACCAGTAGCGGTCGTCGCTCTGCTCGAAGACGGCCAGGAACTCGTCGAGGGTGAAGAGCGGCCCCCCGTTCGGCGCCACCTCCAGGTCGGCCCGGATGAGGCGCGTGCGCAGCTCCTGGTAGTCGGCCTGGCCGTTGCGACCGTAGAGCAGGGTGCGGAAGAGTCGTTGGTCGCCGCGCGAGTGAATGTGGTCGGCCAGCCGGTCGGCCATGGTGCGGATCGCCTCGATGCGCTCAGGGTCCACGTTCAGCACCTCCTTCAGGAATAGGGCAGTGAGTGGCCAGGAGACCAGGTCGAGCTCCTGGATGAGGTTATAGCCAGCCCGTGGGTCGCCCTTGCGAGCGCGCCGGAGGTGGGGCAGGCGGAGGATGTAGGTGCGAAGGAAGCGGCGGGCCTCGGCGGGGAGCGCGAACAGATCCTCGTAGAGCACGTTGCGGTGGGCGGGCAGGCCCAGGGCATCGCGCTCCGCGGCGTCGCCCTCCCAGCCCCTGCTCGTCACCCGCTGCCAGGCATCGCGGTATATGGCCTCGTTGGCCTGGGCCAGGAAGCCCATGATCTGGAGCGGGACGTGGTAGATTTCGACGGCGGCGCTCGTGCCGTAGTTGGTCATGTGGTAGGCCGTCACCGAGACGCGCCCAGTGTCGCGACGCTCCTGCTCCACGGCGAGCAGCCGGTCGATCACCTGCGTGCGGGGGTACTTCGAGCCCTCTCCCTTCTCGTCCTGGGCGGCCAGGTTCAGGTAGCGCCTGTTGGCCCGTAACGCCTCGGCGGCAAATTGCCAGGTGAGCTCGGGGGCATCGGCGTGGATGATCAGCACCCGTCCGCTGCACTTGGTGCCTCCAAGGGGGAACGCCTGGATGGCCAGCAGGGCCTCGCCGGAGACAGGCAGCCCGGCCCGCCCTTCGGTGAAGAAGTTGAAGCCGCTCTCGGCGCCGATCAGGGGCATCATCTCGCGGTAGACGCGCTGAGTTGCTGGCGTCCCGAAGAAGACACAGCGCTCCGCGTCGAGGCCCGGATCTGCGGGCAGCTTCCAGCCCCGGAGCACCCGCTCGGCGTAGGCTGCCCGCTTCTCCGGCTGCTTGTCGAAGGCCACCTGGGTGAAGCCCGAGTTGGGGAAGATGACCGTCAGGTATGACTTCATCGGGTTCTTGCCGTACTGGCGCTCCAGGTAGTCGGCGATGCGCTCCAGGTCGCCGGCGTCCAACTCGGCAGGGTCCTCCTTGTCGGCGAAGGCCGCGATCGTCGCCACGCCCACATCCAGGATTGGGTGGCCCGTGTAGCGCAACATCTACTGCTCCTCGAGAATGCGGAGACCATTACGTCGGCAGAACTCATTCACCTGGTCGCGTTGTGTTGCTTCGAGTAGCCACCATGCCTGTCCATCTAAGTGCTGGCAGGTCGCTAGCGGAAATTCAAGTCGAAGCCGCTGCAACATCACTTGGAAGCGCTGCGGATTACCTACCTGCTTGTAACGTACGGCGAGGCGCCCGTGCCCTACAGCCCTGATCCGCAAAGTTGGTAGTCCGTCAGGCGGCGTGGTGTTATGGCTCAAACCTGGGAGCACGAGTTGCACTTGGGCCTCCTTGTCTGTAGAACCTTCGTGCGCCCAGTGTATCATGGACCGTCCAAATTTCAAGCCCTAGCGCCGGGTAACTTCAAATGCTATATATTATACTGAAGGCATTGTCGCTTGCCATCTGGGCCGGGCGGAGGTACCATACAGTAAAGGCGCGAGGTTGCGCTCTGAAAGTAGCGGCGGGTAACTTGCCATAAAGTCGATCCGTGGTTGGATTCTTTGGCACTACCCTACCACCCCACCCTGCAAAATAGTTGCAGGGTGAGGGTCAATCCTGGCCTTCTTCGTCGCCGTAGGCGCGGAGCGTGGCCCGGCAGTCGTCGCGCAGCGCCTCGGCCAGGGCGGCCGGCGCTCTGACGACGGCGTGGCGCCCGAACGACATGGCCCAGCGCCTGATCTCGTCCAGGGCGCCGCTCCAGAAGCGCAGCGTCAGCGAGCCGTCGGCGTGCTCCTCGATCTGCTGGGTGCGGTGCCAGACCCGCCCGCGCACGTAGCTGGCCTGGTACGCGTCGAGCCAGATCACTATCTCCTCTGCCGTGTCGCCGCGCTCGGCCAGGAATCCCGTGCTCAGGTACTCGTTGGCCGAGAAGCCCGGGTCTCTGACAAAGCGCTCGCCCCCCAAGACCCGCCACTCCTCGACCCGGCTCACCGCGAACTGGCGCACGCGCCCGCGCAGGTGGTCGAACGCGACCACTTGCCAGTCGCCTCGCACGTTGAAGAGGTGGTAGGGGTCGATCCTGCGTCGCTTGCGCTCGCCCGTGCTCGCGGTGAAGTACAGCATCTCGATGGGGAAGCGCTCGCGCACGCACTTGAAGAGGGCGGCCAGCAAGGAGGGGTCGGCTCCGGCCGTCGCCCCGGCGTGGAACGTGTAGTGCTCGGCCAGGTGCTCCAGGTCCACCCAGAGCTCGCTCGGGAGGTCGGCAGCGAGCCGCTCGACGGCCTTGCGCAGCGTCGCCTCGAAGGACGTCCCGAGGTAGCGCTGGGCCAGCTCGACGCTGAGGAAGAAGGCCATGAGCTCGCCCTCGCTCATGAGCAGCGTGGGCAGCTTCCAGCTCGGGTCCGTGTAGCGGTAGCCGCCTCGGCCCCGCTCGTAGCGCAGGGGCGCCCCCAGGCGATCGCGCAGAAAGGCCAGGTCGGCGCGCACCGTGCGCTCGCTGACCTCGAGGCGCCGCATGAGCATCTGGACATTCGGGCAGGCGCCGCTGCGGACCTGGGCGTCAATGGCGAACATGCGCTCAAGGCGGACGGACATGGCGGCTCTCTGGTCAGGGAGGGCTAGCTCCGGGCAGGTACGCCCGCCAGTATAGCCGCCCGGTGTGAAAATCGGGTGACGATTCGGGTGTGATTTGCCCCCGAAGCTTTCATCGGCGGGCTACGTGCCACGCTCGTGCGTGGCCTGCCCGCCTCTGCCGGGAGCGCTCGCTTCGCCCAGGGGCGCGGGGCGACTCGCGGTGTGGGCAACGGTAACTCCCAACGTCGCAAGGCGACTCCCGGGCCGGGCAATGGCATCACCGGCGCGGCGCGAGGCGACTCTTGGAGCGGGCGATGGCATCACCGGCGCGGCACGAGCCGACTCCCGGGCCGGGCGATGGCATCACCGGCGCGGCGCGAGACGACTCCCGGGCCGGGCGATGGCATCACCGGCGCGGCACGAGCCGACTCCCGGGCCGGGTGATGGCGACTCCCGAGCCGGCGTTGACGACTCCCGCGGTGGGCGATGGCGACTCCCGGGCGGGCGATGGCGACTCCCGTGGTGGGTGATGGCGACTCGCGAGCGGGCGATGACGACTCCCGTGGTGGGCGATGGCGTCTCCCGGGCGGGCGATGGCGACTGCCGTGGTGGGCGTTAACAACTTCCCGGCGGGCGATGG
>DAOLDO010000289.1:0-7540 GCA_035327325.1 Chloroflexaceae bacterium
GGGGGGGCACGGGGGTCGGGGCGCGCCCCTGGTAGTTCCACGAGCCGGCGGGGTTGCGCTGGCCCCGCGGGTGGGCCGCCGCGGCCGCGAGGGCCGCCGCGGCCGCGGGCCACTCCGCGAAGCGGCGCAGGGCGTGCACGGCGAAGGTCGTGGTGTAGACGCTGGCGGCGTAGGGCCGGGCGCCGGCCATGTCGGGCGTGGCCGCCTCGTAGGTGGGCAGCTCACCCGAGGGGCGCTGCATCGCGCGCAGGGCGGCGACGGCGCCCTCGGCGGCGCGCTGGAGCGCCTGGTAGCCGGGCTGATGGCTCATCGCGGCCTCGTTCGCCTGGGCGCCCTACGCGCCCCCCCGCGCCTCGCGCGCCACCTGAGGGCGCGCGCCGTCCACGGCCATGGCGTGCTGCTCCGCCTGGATGACCACCAGCGTGATGTCGTCGGCCTGCTCGGCCTCGCCGCGGAAGCTCGCCACGGTCTGCCAGAGCAGCTCGATCGCCATGTCCGCGTCTGTAGGGTCTGTCGCGAGGATCGCCGGGCCGAGGCGGCCATAGCCGAAGATCTCGCGCCTGCTGTTGCGCTCCTCGATCAGGCCGTCGCTGAGCAGGAAGAGCTGGTCGCCCGGCTCGAGCTGCACGCTGTACTCCTCGTAGCGCGAGTCGGGGCGCCCGCCGAGGGGCAGGCCGCCCAGCTCAATCTCGTGCAGATGGTCGCCACGGCGCAGGATGGGGTAGGGGTGGCCGGCGTTGGCGAAGCGCAGCTGCAGGGTCCGGGTGTCGAGCAGCCCGTAGAAGGCGGTGATCATCTGGCGGGCCGTGTGGTCGCGGCTGATGGTCTCGTTGGCGGCGCGCAGCACGTCGGCCGGCGCGCTGTGGCGGCGGGCCTCGGAACGGATGGTCACCCGGGCCAGGGCCATCATCAGGGCTGCGGCGACACTCTTGCCGGTCACGGCGGCCACCACGATGCCGAGCATGCCGTCGCCGAGCTCGATGAAGTCGTAGAAGTCGCCGCTCGTCTCGCGGGCCGGCTCCGAGCGGGTGGCGATCTGCAAGGTCGGGTTCACCATCGGCGGCGGCGGGAACAGCCGCAGCTGCAGCTCGCGGGCGATCGCCAGATCGCGCCTGGTCAGCTCGTCCTTGATAATCCGCTTGCGGGCCACCTCGATCCGCTCTTCGGCCTTGGCGAGGGCCCGCTGGTAGAGCCAGCTGATCACGGCGATCAGCACCAGGAAGGAGCTGACCGGGATGAGGGCGTTGAGCACGTCGTCGAAGAGGAACTGGTCCGAGGCGCCGAGCGTGCCGAAGTAGCGCCAGAACAGGGCGCCGAGCGTCACCACGTTGGCCAGGACGAGCAGAAAGGCGTAGCGGACGCCCATCAGCATCCCGGCGAGCATCACGGTCAGGGCCAGCTGCGTGGCGAAGAGCAGGGCGACGGCCTGGTTGTTGTCGAGGAACAGGTTGGCGGCGACCAGGAGCATGATCCCCACGTTCACCCAGATGGTGAAGAGGTTGCCCGCCAGCTGGGTGTGGCCCGCGCCGGTCAGCCAGGCCACGAGCAGGTTGACCAGCAGGTTCGCGCCGAGGATCGCGTAGCTCTGGGGGCCGCTGTCGAGCAGCGGGCCGAGGAGCAGCCCGAGCAGCGAGATGCCGATGATGCTCAGGTTGAGCGGGCGGAGCAGCGCCGCCTGCTTCTGACGCCGGCTCTCCGGAGCCAGCCGCGCCATCACCTCCTCGATATCGGTTGAGATACCGGCCATGGATGATCACCCGGGCGCTGAGGGGCTAGCCCCACGTCGCGCGCACGCTCAGCCCATCGAGCTTCTGGTCCGTCGCGGCGCGGTCCTGCGCCGCCTCGCGGATCTGCTCCAGCTCGGTGTCGGTGATGCTGAAGCCGGCCCCCTTCACCGTGCCGTCGGGGTCGTCGAGGAGGCGCTTGCGAAAGTCAGGGTCGAGGATCGCGCGGCCGACGAGGCGCTCGAAGTCGGGGCTCACGTGGACCTCCTTGTGATGGCTCCATGGCCTGGCGTAGGTTCGCGGGCGCTGCTGGCGGCAATGCCGCGCACCGGGCAGCCGGAAAGGGGTTAGCAAGGGCTAGATCGCCCTACTATACCACGATTGTAGAACGGGGCTGTCAACCGCGATTTGGCCCATTTCCGTTCAGAAAGGCACAAAGTGCGGCGACGGGCGCCGCCCACCCCGACGCCCCGGCCTCGCGGCCTGCGTGCCCCTACTCGCCGTCCAGGCCCGCGCCGAACAGGGTGCGCAGCCCGGCGCGGCGCTCGCGCATCAGGGCGAAGCTAGCGCCGTCGCGGCGACACTGCGCCGCCACCAGGTCGGCCAGACGAGAGCGACCGTAGGACGCCAGGCGCTCCAGGGCCTGGGCGCACAGCTCCCCGTGGGCCCGCTCCACCTCACCCCAGAAGCCCTCCGCCCGCAGCTCGTAGCCTGCCAGCCGCTCCAGGCTCCCCTCGGCGGCGGGCGCGCTCCCGCGGAACGCCCTGATCAGCCCCGCCGCGACCCAGCTGAGCTGCCCGGACCGCAGGTCGTCGAGCCAGTCGGAGGCGTCGTCGGCGATCTGGCGCGCCCCGGTGAGGCAGCGGACGGCGGCGGGCAGGTCGTCCCAGCGCGAGTCGCTCGCGGGCACGCCGGCCAGGTGCAGGTGCGCCGTCACGGCGAAGCCGAAGGGCGCCGCCCGGTCCGTCAGCAGCGCGGGCGTCCACGCGGCCAGCCGCTCGTCGCTCACCGTCGCCGGGTCAACGGGGCGCGCCCCCGCCTCCTCGGCGTAGGCAGCGGTCGCGGTCGCCAGCCGCGCCGCCAGGTCGCCCCACGGCGCGCCCGCCAGCAGCCCGAGGGCCGCGTAGCCGTCGAGGGCCCGGGCCAGGGCGTGCTGGGCCAGGGGCAGGGCGGCGACGCCCCTGGCGCCGTCGAGCACGCCGTCGAGGACCTCGGCGTGCCACCAGGCGTACAGGCCGGCGCGCCCGAGGGCGGCGCAGAGCCCATCGGCGAGCGGGGCCTGCTCGGCGAGCCACCGGGGCAGCAGCGCCGCGATACGGCTGAACTCGCCCCCGGCGAGGCCCGCGAGCGAGGGCGCCCCCAGCTCGCGCAGGGCGCGCGGCAGCGCCGCCGTCTCCTCGGCGACACGGGCGGCCACCCTCTGGTACAGCGCCTCCTCGGCGGGCGTGAGCTCCATAGTGCGCTTTCAGCGCAGGGCCTCGGGTATCGGGGCTAGGGTATAGCGTCCTGAAGCCGGAGACGCTGCGCACATGCCCGAACGGGTCGCCTGGGCGTGCAATAGGTCCCCTGGCTCGACAGGTTCGGGCCAGGGGAAGTATACCAGCCGCCGCGCCTTTGCAAGCTCTTGACCCGGCCTTCACACGCCCATAACCTCGGCGCGGCATACTTCTTGTAGCTCCAAAGGTCAGCAGCCCGGGCCCGCGGTGGCGGCGCCCGGCGGAGGGCCGCGCTAAATCTAGGGGCTCGCCGGGGCAAAAACCCTGGCGAGCCCCTAGATATTGTGGCTTATGCACAGATCGTCCACAAAATGTGGATAAGTCCCGCGGAGGCCGCCCTATATCTAGTGGCTACACCCGCTCGAGCAGCTCGTGGAGGCGGGGCGCCAGCTCGGCCAGCTCGGGCGGCAGGGTGTCGCCGCGCAGGATGGCCTGGCCCAGGGCCGAGCTCTTCAGCTCGAGTAGCTCGCGCTCCAGCTCGTTGCTCATCTGTACGTCGCGCTGAATCTTGCCGTCACGGATGGTGACCACGCGCTGGGCCGCGGCGGCGACCTCGGTGTTGTGGGTGACGAGCACCAGGGTCACGCCGTGCTCGCTGTTGAGCTCGCCGAGCAGGCCCATGATGTCGGCCGTGGTGCGCGTGTCGAGGTTGCCCGTGGGTTCGTCGGCCAGCACGATGGCGGGCTGGTTGGCCAGGGCCCGCGCGATCGCCACGCGCTGGCGCTCGCCGCCCGAGAGCTGGTTGGGCAGGTGGTCGCCCCGCCTGCTCAGGCCCACCAGCTCGAGCAGCTCGTCGGCCCGGGCCCGCCGCTTGCCCCCGCTCACGCGCAGCTCGTACATCGGCACCTCGATGTTCTCGCGCGCGGTAAGCGTCGGCAGCAGGTTGTGGCTCTGGAAGATGAAGCCGATCGTCTGGCCGCGGAAGCGGTCGAGGTTACGCACCTTCGAGAGGGGCGTGCCGTTGACGATCACCTCGCCCGAGGTGGGCCGGTCCAGGGCGCCGATCAGGTTGAGCAGGGTTGACTTGCCCGAGCCCGAGGGGCCGACGATCGCCACCACCTCGCCCCGCTTGATGCGCAGGTCAACTCCGTCGAGGGCCTTCACCGGCACCCGCTCGCCGTAGACCCGCGTCAGGGCCCGCGTCTCGAGGACGCTCTCCTCGCTCATAGGGAACCTCGCTCACTCATAGTGCAGCGCCTCGATCGGGCGCAGCCGCACCGCCCGCCAGGCCGGCAGGATCGCGCCGACCACGCCCAGGCCCACGGCCATCACCAGGACGCGGGTCATGTCGCTTGGGGTGTAGATCGCCACCAGCACGTCGCCGAAGTTGGGGATGAGGGCCAGCAGCCCGTTGAGCCCCACGCCGATCGCCACCCCAGCCAGGGCGCTCAGGGCGCTCAGGGCCAGGGACTCGACCAGGACCAGGCGCAGCACGCGGCCGCCGCGCCAGCCCACGGCCCGCAGCACGCCGATCTCGTGGGTGCGCTCGAACACGCTCATCAGCATCACATTCATCATCACGATCCCGCCGACCACCAGCATCAGCCCCATGAGGGCGCCGAAGACCGCGTCGAGGGTGGCGAAGTCCTGCATGCGCGAGGTCAGGTCGGCGGTGCGGGCCACCATCAGCTCGGGGTAGCGCCGCTCGAGCTCGGCGGCTACCTCGACGGCCCGGCCCGGTTCGTGCAGACTGATGCCGAGGAACGAGACCTGGCGCGGCTTGCCGAAGGTGCGCTGGGCGTCCCTGAGCGGTATGACCGCGCCCGTGTCCTCGTACGAGACGCCGGTCTCATAGATGCCGACGATCTCGAACGACTGGCCCGAGAGGCGCAGGTCGTCGCCGACGCCCTTCTCGAGGCTGTTGGCGGCCATGCGGCCGAGGATGAGCTCGCCGGGGCGCGCCACCGTGCGGCCCTCGGTGACGCGGTAGCGGGCCAGATAGCCCTCGCGCGGGTCAACCCCGTAGACCAGGAAGAAGGGCAGCCCCGGCACGGTGGTGGTGCCGAAGAGCAGCCTCGAGACCGCCTTGACCTCGGGGTGGGCCCGCAGCTGATCGGCCACGCGCTCGTCAATGGCCGAGAAGGTCGCGTCGGAGGCGCCGGCCTGCTCGGCGATCACGTCGGCCTGGCCGGCGCTGAGCATCTCGGTGAACAGGCTGCGCGAGCCTTCGGCGATACCGCCCAGGGCGACGATCAGGCCGACGCCGAGGCCAAGGCCCACCATGGTCATCAGGGTGCGGGTGGGCCGCCTGAGCAGGTTGCGCAGGGCCGGGCCGCGCATCAGCGGGGCGAGCAGGCGGGCGAGCAGGCCCCAGCGCACGCTGGCCCCTGCCTCGGCGCGCATGGCCTCCACGGGGGCCATGCGCGCGGCGCGCCAGGCCGGATAGCCGCCGCCCACCAGGCCGAGCACGCCGGCGATCACCACGGCCTGCACCAGGGCCGACGGCTCAAGGGTGCCGCTGAGGAAGCCGCCCAGGGCCGCCGAGCGAGCGAGGAGGGCGAGCAGGCCCACGGCCAGGGCCAGCCCCAGGGCCCCGCCGAGGGCGGCCATCAGCAGGGCCTCGCCCATGATCATGGCCACGATGCGGCGCCGCCGCCAGCCGAGGGCCCGCAGCACGCCGATCTCGCGCGTGCGCTCCAGCACGCTCATCAGCTGGGCGTTCATCATGCCCAGGCCGCCCACCAGGATGGCGAAGAGGCCCAGCACCCAGCCCATCGAGCTGTAGATCTGCAGCATGTCGTCCTGGCTCGAGGGATCGCCCGAGCGGGTCGCCGCCAGGTTCGGCCAGCGCTCCTCGATCGTCGCCTTCACCGCGTCGCGCTGGCGCGGGTCGTTCAGCTTCACCTTGAAGTAGCTGACCTGGCGGCGCTTGTCGAAGGCCCGCTGGGCGTCGTCCAGGCGCATGACCGCGCCGTTGTCCTCGAAGCTGGCCCCCGTCTCATAGATCCCGACCACATGGTAGGTGATCGAGTTGACGCGGTACTTGTCGCCGACGGCCTTCTTGAAGTTCTCGGCGGCCTGGCGGCCGAGCAGCAGCTCGCGCTTGGCCGCGATTGGCCGCCCGGCGATCAGCCTGTAGCGCTCGATCGCGAAGCCCCGCGGCTCCTCGCCGGCCACCAGGAAGTAGGGCGTCTCGGGCAGGGCCAGGATGCCGACCACGGTGCCCGCCACCTCGTCCACGCCCTTGATGCCCGCGATCTGCTCGCCCACCTCCTCGTCAATGGCGCCGAGCAGGATCATGATCGCGTCCTTCTGGCTGACCAGCAGGTCCGCGTCGCCCGTCTCGCTCACCCCGCCGAAGCCGCGGGCCATGCCCACGCCAAAGGCCGAGAGCACCACCACGGCGGCGACGCCCACGGCGATGCCGAGCAGGGTGAGCAGGGTGCGCACTTTGCGCCGCATCAGGTTCTTCACGCTGAGCATAGGCAGCGTTCTCCTGGGCGAGGGCGGGGGAACCTCGCTCCCCCTGGCGCCCCCGCCGTCACTCGGCGTCGAGCGTCACCGTGGCGGTCATATTCCAGCGCAGCCGCTCGTCCCACCCCTGGGGCTCGACGGTGACGGTGTAGATCACGTCGCCCTGAAAGGTCTGGCCGAGGGTCTCGATCTCCGTCACCACGCCCGGGAGGGTCAGGTCGGGCAGGGCGTCGAAGGCGATCGTCACCCGGTCGCCCATGCGCACCGCGACGATATCGAGCTCGGTCAGGTCGCTGGTCTCGATCTTCCAGGCGCTCAGGTCGGCCAGGACGAAGGCGGGCCCGTCGGCCGGGGGCTGCTCGCCCACCTCGAGGTTGACCGCGACCACGGTGCCGGCGAAGGGCGCCGTGAGGGTGGCCCTGGCGAGGTCGAGCTCGGCGCGGCGCAGGCCGGCCTGGCCGACGCGCACGCGGGCCTCGGCGGCGGCCACCTCGGGCTCGCGCGGCGGGGCGGCCACCTGGTCGAGGGCGGCCTGGGCCTGGGCGACGCCGGCCTGGGCCGCATCGAGCTCGCCGGCGCGGGCGTCGCCCGACAGGCGGGCCAGGTTGGGCTGGGCGGGGCTCACCCGGGCCCGCGCGGCGGCCAGGGCGTCGGCGTCGGCGCCGGCCAGCAGCTGGTCGAGCCTGGCCTGGGCCTCGCGGGCCTGGGCCTCGGCGGCCTCGACGCCGCTGCGCTCGGCCTGGCGCGCGTTCTCGACGGCCACCGTGGCCTGCTGGAGGGCCGCCTCGCCGTCGGCCACGGCCCGCTGCGCGGCCGCCTCGGCGTCCCTGCGCGCCTGGGGCAGGTCGCCCGGCAGCTTCTCGAGCTCCTTGTTGTCCCACATGATCCGGCTGTACTCGTCCTGGG
>DAOLDO010000290.1:0-7527 GCA_035327325.1 Chloroflexaceae bacterium
AGGCGCCGGGCGGCACGCTGCGCTGGAGCCTGGAGGGGCTGGACGACATCGCGCGCCTGGACCCGGCGCGCATGGGCGGCAACCAGGAGAACATCCCGATCTACCTGATCTTCGGCGGGCTGGTGCGGATCAACGACCGGCTCGAGGTTGTGGGCGAGGGCGCCGAGCGCTGGACGGTCAGCGAGGACGGCACGGTCTACACCTTCTATCTGCGCGAGAACCTGCGCTACGGGGACGGGAGCGAGGCGACGGCGCAGCACTTCGCCGACGCCCTGGCGCGCACGATCGCGCCGGGCACGGGCACCGACTTCGCTCTGACCTTCATGGCCAACGTGGTGGGGGCTCGCGACGTGGCCGAGGGCCGCGCCGAGGCGATCGCCGGCGTCAGAGTGGTGGACGACCGGACCCTGGAGATCACGCTCGACTCGCCGCGGGGCTACTTCCTCTCGCAGCTGACCTACGGGCTGACCTACGTGGTTCCGCCGGGGCAGATCGAGGCGGCGGGCGAGGAGTGGCTGGGGCGGGCCTTCGGCACGGGCCCGTTCATGGTGAAGCTGCGCGAGCCCGGCGAGCGGCTGGTGCTCGAGGGCAATCCGCACTACTGGGCGGGGCCGCCCGGCGTGGCCGAGGTCGAGTTCCGCTTCTTCCCCGACACCGAGGCGGCCCTCGACGCCTACCAGGCCGGCGCGGTGGACGTGATGGGCAGCGTGCAGGCGGGCGTGCCGGCTGGGCGCATCGCCGAGGTGCGGGGCCAGCCGGGCTTCCAGACGATCAGCGCGCCGGTGGTGCGCTACATCGGCTTCAACAACACCCTGCCGCCCTTCAACAACGTCTTCGTGCGCCAGGCCTTCGCGCAGGGCGCGGACAAGGGCAAGCTGGCCGACCAGATTCTCGGCGGCACAGTGGCGCCGGCGACGCGGCTGCTGCCCGCGGGCTTCCCCGGGACGGAGCAGCCGATCGACGGGCTGGGCTTCGACCCGGTGGCGGCGCGGGCGGCCCTGGGGCTGGCCGGCTTCGTGAGCGGCGGCGACCTGCCGCCGGTGGCCCTGACCTACGACCAGGGCGACCGCGACCTGGAGCAGGTGGCCCGGGCCCTGCAGGCCGACTGGCGCGAGACTCTGGGCATCGAGGTGCGGCTGGAGCCGGTGCCGCTGCAGGTGCTGATCGACAGGCTGAACGCCATGATCGACAACCCAAGCGACCCGGCGACGGCGATGCAGATGTACCTCAGCGTCTGGGGCGCCGACTACCCCGACCCGCAGAACTTCATCTCGCTGCAGCTCCACAGCCAGTCGCCCTACAACAACGGCCACTGGTCGAACGAGCGCTTCGACGAGCTGGTGGAGCAGGCCGACCAGCTGAGCGGGACGGGGCGGCGCGAGCGCTTCGAGCTGTACCGCGAGGCCGAGCAGATCGCGGTGAGCGAGGTGGGCTGGCTGCCGCTCTACAACCCCGCGGTGACCCTGGCGATCCGGCCGACAGTGCGCGGGCTGGTGCCCACCTCGACGCCCCAGGGCATCCTCGCCACCGACTGGACGCGGGTGCGCATCGTCGAGGAGGGGACGCGCTAAAAAGAACCCCCCTCTCCACGGCGGAGAGGGGGGCAGGGGGGTGAGGTGGATCACACCACCTCGATGTTCTCCTTGCCGCCGTAGAGCGTCCACCAGGGCTTGGCGCCCTGGGCGAGGACCTGGTTGAGGGCGGTGATATTCTGGACGCCGCGGTCCTCGAGCCACTCCTCGAGGGCCCCGACGCCCTTCTGGCCGTAGACGGGGATGCCGTCCTGCCAGGTGGCGCGGCCGCAGAGCACGCCGGAGAAGGGGGTGCCGGCCTCGGCGGCGAGCTCGAGGGTCTCGCGGAAGACCTCGTCGGTGACGCCGGCGCTGAGGTAGATGAAGGGCTTCTTCGCCACACTGGCGGCCTGGCGGAACAGCTCCTTGGCCTCCTCGCGGGACTGGGCCTTCTCGCCCGTGAAGACGCGCATGCCCTCGACGTACTTCACGTTGACGGGGACCTCGACCTTGAGCACATCCACGCCGTACTGGGGCTTGGAGAACTCCTCCATGTAGGCGGTGACGTACTTCGGCTTGACCTTGGCGAACTCGAGGGACTTTTCGTCCATCGCGTCGTCGTAGCAGATCGGCTCGAGGAAAAAGGGGATATCGTTGGCGGCGCACTCGGCGCCGATGCGCTCGATGAAAGCGTGCTTGATCTCGTTGACGCTCTTGTCGTCGAAGGGGTTGTAGTAGAGCAGGATCTTCACGGCGTCGCCGCCGGCGGCCTTGATGCGGCGCACGCTCCACTCGCCGAGCAGGTCGGGGAGGCGGCCCTTAACCGTGGCGTCGTAGCCGGTCTTCTCGTAGGCGAGGAGCACGCCGGTGCCGGGGGCCTTGGCCTCGAGGGCGGGCAGGCCGTACTCGGGGTCCATCAGGATGGCGGTGGAGTGCTTGGTGAGGACCTTGGTGACGGCCGTCTTGAAGGCGGTGAGGTCGGCGTCGCTGGCGGCCGAGCCGCGGGCCTTGGCGATGGCCTTCTGGAGAGAGCCCCGCTGGTCCATCGCGGCGGCGGCGATCACGCCGTGATCGTCGGCGCAAGCCTGGATCCCGGCGAACTTGCCCTTCGTCATCTGCACCTTGGCCATTGGACTTGCTCCTTTGCAGCGAGACACTGCGCGTCGCATACACAGGTGGGTACCGGGGCTCATTATACCCGATCGATCCCGGCCCCCACGGGCACAAGGCGTTAACGCAGAGGAAATATGGTACAATAGTGCCGCATTCCCACCTTTTGCACAGGGACGACCTGGAGGAACTATGAAACAGGTTGTGGGCGCGTTCACCTTCGTGCTCGGGCTCGTCCTGGGGCTGATCGGCGGCGCCGCGCTGCTGGCCTACGCCTACCAGGCTGCCGGACTGTACCCCCCCGACGACGCCACGATCAAGTTCATCGCCCGCGAGCGGGGCTGGCTCCGCGACGACGTGTAGGGCGGCGAGCCGACCGGCCGACGCCGCCAATCTGCATAAGAGCTTTGGCGCGAGGGGAGGGCCAGGCCCTCCCCTCGCCCCACCCGTTATTGCACAAGGAGGTGCCCCCATGGAGAAGCCCTGGCTGCCAAGCTACGAGAAGGGCGTCCCCCAGAGCCTGACCTACCCCAACCAGACGCTGAGCGACATGCTGCAGACGGCGGCGCGAACCTATGGGGACAAGCCGGCCACGAGCTTCGTGCTCAAGTATATGCTCGGCGGTCGCTTCACGGTGGGCGGGAAGCTCACGTACAAGCAGCTCAACGAGCTGGTGGACCGCATGGCCACGGCGCTCTACCAGCTGGGGGTGCGCAAGGGCGAGCGGGTGGCCGTGATGCTGCCCAACTCGCCGCACTACATCATCAGCTTCTTCGCGGCGATGCGCATCGGCGCGATCGTGGTGAACGTCAACCCGACCTACACCAGCCGCGAGCTGCAGCACCAGCTGGCCGACGCCGGCGCCGAGACGATCATCCTGCTCAACCTGTTCTGGCCGAAGCTGCGCGAGGTGCGCCCGGAGACGCCGGTCAAGCGGGTGATCGTGACCCACATCTTCGACACCCTGGGCTTTCCCTCGAGCCTGCTGGTGAAGAGCGCGCAGCGGCGCACCCCCGAGTGGGTGGACGTGCGCCCGGAGCAGGACACCTTCTTTTTCGCGCATCTGCTCGAGAAGTACGGCCCCACGCCGCCCAAGGTCAACCTCGACCCCGACGACACCGCCCTGTTCCAGTACACGGGCGGCACCACGGGCCTGCCCAAGGCGGCGATGCTCAGCCACCGCAACCTGATCGCCAACACGCTGCAGATCAACGCCTGGCTGGTGGACGGCAGGCCGGGCGGCGAAAAGATGATGGCGGCCATCCCGTTCTTCCACGTCTACGGCATGACGGTGGCGATGATGTACGCGATCTACCTGGGCATGGAGATCATCATCGTGCCGAACCCGCGCCCGATCGATAATGTGATGAGCATTATGCAGAAGGAGCGGGCCACGCTCTACCCTGGCGTGCCGGCGATGTACATCGGCATCATCAACCACCCCAAGGTGGCCGACTACGACCTGAAGAGCGTCAAGGCCTGCATCTCGGGCTCGGCCCCTCTGCCGATGGACGTGCAGGAGCGCTTCGGCCAGATCACCGGCGGCCGCCTGGTGGAGGGCTTCGGCATGACCGAGGCCAGCCCCGTGACCCACTGCAACCCGGTCTACGGGACGCGCAAGTCGGGCAGCATCGGCGTGCCCCTGCCCGACACCGAGGCCAAGATCATAGACCTGGAATCGGGCGAGCCCCTGAGCTTCGACGGCGAGTCCCAGGGCGAGCTGTGCGTGCGCGGCCCCCAGGTGATGAAGGGCTACTGGAACCGCCCCGACGAGACCGCCGCGACGATCGACGCCGAGGGCTGGCTGCACACCGGCGACATCTGCAAGGTTGACCAGGACGGCTATTTCTTCATCGTTGACCGCAAGAAGGATATGATCATCGCCTCGGGCTTCAAGGTGCTCCCCCGCGACGTGGAGGAGGTGCTGTTCATGCACCCGAAGGTGATGGAGGCCGTGGTGGCCGGCATCCCCCACCCGACCCGCGGCGACGACACGGTGAAGGCTTACATCGTGCCCAAGCCCGGCGAGCAGCCCACCGCCGAGGAGATCAAGGAGTTCTGCAAGCTGCACCTGGCCGAGTATAAGATCCCGCGGGCGGTTGAGTTCCGCAGCGAGCTGCCGAAGACCATGGTCGGCAAGGTGCTGCGGCGCGTGCTCGTCGAGGAGGAGAAGGCCAAGCAGAAGGCCGGCAAGGAGGAGGCGACGGCCGCCTGATCGCGGGCAACCTCAGCCCCTAGCCCCCTCTCCGGCGCGGAGAGGGGGCGCCTTCGTTCTTGGGAGGAAGCGACCGCCTACTCGGCCGGGGGGCCCACGCGCACGACCTGGACGCGGGTGTCGCCGGCGAGGACGCTCAGCAGGGTGCTCACCAGCGAGATGACCAGACCGCCCCAGAAGGCGGGCCAGAAGCCGGCGACGCGGAAGCTGATGGCGAGCTGGTCGGCCAGGGCCGAGGTGAGGCCGAGCAGCATCGCGTTGATCACCAGGCCGAAGAGGCCGAGGGTGAGGATGACCAGGGGGCAGGTGAGCAGGTAGATCAGCGGGCGCAGCAGGGCGTTGAGCAGCCCAAAGACCAGGGCCACGACGCCGATGTGCCACCCCGGCCCGCTGAAGCTGATCCCCGGCACGATCCAGATCGCCGCGAAGATCCCCAGCGAGCTGATCAGCCAGCGCAGGAGCAGCCGCTGCCACTCGGGGCGCGGCGGCTGCATCGAGAACTCGGGGCCTGTCATAGGTCTCCTCCCGGGCGCGATTCGCCCCATTCCCCTTCCCATGATACTATACGCCCCGTTCAGCGCGGCGGTTGCCGCGGCGACGCCCCAGCGGGGCGTGTGTACCAGAGGCGCCCGGCGCCATAGCACCAATGATCAGCAAAGCCCTCTCCCCCGCCCTCTTCGAGACCGTGCGGCGCAGCGCCGAGGCCGACGGCAAGGCCGCCTACTTCCGCCTGCACCGCCACCGCTTCGCCGCGATGCTGCGGGCCATGGACGGCCCGCCCGGCGCCCAGGTGCTCGAGGTGGGGGTGACGCCCGGCCACTTCACCGAGCTGCTTGTCCAGTCGGGCCACAGGGTGAGCGGAGTTGATCTCGACCCCGACAGGCGCCGGGCCCTGTGGGACCGGCTGGGCGTCGAGGTGCGGCGGGCCAACCTCGAGCGCGAGCCGCTGCCCTTCGCCGATGGGGCCTTCGACTGGGTGGTCTTCTCCGAGGTGATCGAGCACCTGGTCTACTCGCCCCTGCCGGTGCTGCGCGAGTTCGCCCGCGTGCTGCGGCCCGGCGGCCGCCTGCTGGTGACGACGCCGAACGAGCTGTACTTCAAGAGCCGGCTGCGCACGATCCTCAGGGCAGCCCTCTGGCTGCCCCTGAGCACCAGGGCCGAGTTCCGCCACCAGATGCGCCTGGAGGGCGAGGCCCGCTACACGACCCACGCCCGCACCTACACCATGAGCGAGCTGGCATGGCTGGTCGAGCAGGCCGGCCTGCGCGTGGTCAGCCGGCGCTACGAGGCCCCGTGGGAGCAGGTGGGCCTCGAGGCGGGCCGCCTGCGCACCCACCCGCTGCGCGTGCTCGCCAAGGGCGCCTTCGCCGCCGTCACCGCGGCCATCCCGCCCACGCGCTCGATGCTGCTGGTGGTCGGGCGCAAGTAGATTCTGGGGGAACCGGGTTCCCCCAGGCCCCCGCCGCCGGGCAGCCTGGCCCCGCAGATGGACGTCGGGGCGCCTCGGTTCCCCGGGGCGCCACCGGGCAGCCTGGCCCCGCGGAAGGGCGGCGGGCGTGACCCGCTCCCCCAGGCCCCCGCCGCCGGGCAGCCTGGCCCCGCAGAAGGCAGTCGGGGTGCCCTGGTTTCCCCAGGCCCTCGCCGCCGGGCCCCGAGAGGGTCTGGTATAATGGCGGCGCCCGGGCCGCTAGCTCAACGGCAGAGCAATCGGCTCATAACCGACGGGTTCCCGGTTCGAATCCGGGGCGGCCCACCACAGTGAGACCAGGAGCCCCGGGGCGCCTGACGGCGCTGGCGCACGGTCCCCGCTACCCATGGCTCCTGGTCTCCCCAGTCTCCCATGACGCGCCCCCCCATCTCGGCGGTGATCCCGACCTGGAACGGCCTGCGCTACCTGCCGGCCTGCCTGGCCGCGCTGCGCGCGCAGCTCGGGCCGGGCGACGAGATCGTGCTGGTGGACAACCGCTCGCGCGACGGCGCGGGCGACTGGGCGCGCCGCCACGCCCCCGATGTGCGCGTGCTGGACATGCCGGCCAACCTGGGCTTCGCCGGCGGCACCGCCGCGGGCATCGCCGCGGCCAGGGGCGGGCTGCTGCTGCTGATCAACGACGACGCCCTGGCCGAGCCCGGCTGCGTGGAGGCCCTCTGGGCGGCCCTGCGGGGCGCGCCGGGGGCGGGGGCGGCGGCTGGCGTCCTGACCTTCAGCCGGCGGCCCGACACGGTGGCCTCGGCGGGCATCGTCTTCCGGCGCGACGGGGTCGCCACCGACCTGCACCTGGGGCTGCCGGTGGCGGGACTGCCGACCGCGCCCGTGGCGATCTTCGGCGCCAGCGGGGGACTGGCCCTGCTGCGCCGCGCCATGCTCGACGACGTCGGCGGCCTCGAGCCGTCGTTCTTCAGCTACCTGGAGGACGCCGACCTGGCCTGGCGGGCCCGCCTGCGGGGCTGGGGGTGCGCGCTGGCCCCCGCGGCGCGCGCCCGCCACGTCTACTCGGCCACGGCGGGGCAGGGCAGCCCGTTCAAGCAGCGCCTGCTGGGTCGCAACAGGCTCAGGGTGATCGTGCGCTGTCTGCCGGGCCCGCTGCTGCGCGCTTGCCTTATGTCAATACTGGGCTACGACCTGCTCGCGGTGGGGTACGGGGTGCTGCGGCGCCAGCCGGCGATCGTGGCGGGGCGGCTGGCGGCCCTGGG
>DAOLDO010000291.1:0-7516 GCA_035327325.1 Chloroflexaceae bacterium
GGCAGCTGCACGCCAATGCGGCCGCCCACTTCTTCTTCCACATGCAGGACGTGGAGGCCCAGGACGTCGCGCGGGCGATGAGCGTGATCACCCCGCGTCACCAGCAGTTCATCCTCGACGCCGAACCCGGCCAGTGCCTCGGCATCATCCGCAAGGACGTGTACGAGATCAATGTCGAGTGTCATCCCCTGGAAGCAAGTGCCTTCCTCAACTCATAGGCTCGTTCGGAGGAGACCGCCATGACCCGCCAGCACCATCAGCCTGCCCAGACCGCCGTCGCAGGGCAGCGCTTTGCCCCCCCCACGACGATCCTACTCGTCCTGCTCCTGCTCGCCCTGGCCGTTGTCGCGGCAGGCTGCGGGGCCACCAGCAATGAGAGCGCCCAACCCCAAAGTGCCGACACCGTCCACGCGGCCTGGATCGCCGCTGTGCGGGAGGGCGACGCGGAGGCCGCCGTCACGCTTACCGATCCGGAGTTGTCCCAGCGCGAGCAGTTCGCCCGCGAGGAGGTGAACCGGATGCAGGAGTACATCACCAGCCCGGCCAGCCCGACGGGCGCCCTACAGGATGTCCTGGTCGCCCCAGTCAGCGATGGTGTGGGCCGCAGCGTCTGGCAGTTCGCCAACAAGCGCTGGTGCTACCGTGCCGAGCTCGTCAGCCGCGGCGAGCGCTGGTACATCAGCCGATGGGGGCAGACCAGCGTGGACTGCTCGTAGTGGAGCGGAGGCATCTCGTGACGACGTTTCTCTGGCGACTTGACGGTGCAATCGAACAGTCGCAGCCCGACACCTGGAAGGAGGGGCTCACGCTCCACCTCCTGTTCCAATCGCTTTCCACGATCATCGTCCGGCGCGATGGGCAGACCCGCCACTACCTCGGCCTGCAGGGCTGCCAGAGCTGCCGGCCGGATGGCTGCGAGCGGATGTGCCATCGCATGCTGTTCGCCCAGCTGATTCGAACCACGTTGCCCGGCGTCGTGCTCACACCGGTGACGCGCCTGCCGCCGCGCGTGACCGAGACCCGGCACCTGCTCGCTGTACCACAACGCCCCGCCGCCGACCTGCTCGACGCGACCTTTCTCGCCCAGTGGAGCGAGGGACACATGGTGACCACCTGGTCGCAGCTGCGCGCCGCGTCTCGGCCGATCTCCGTCGGCGCACGGCTGACCGTCGGTGCTTCCGGCCCCGACCCCGCCGCTGCGCTGCGGAAGGCCGGCTGGCGGCCGCTTACGCTCGCCACGCTGTTTCGCCCCAGGCGGAGACAGACCGACGTGCCAACGCCTGTTCATGTGGGCGCCCGCGCCAGCGAGGCGTTGCTCGTTGCTTTCCGCGACCCTTACAGCCTGCTGCCCGCCGCTTTTGCAGCCGTCGAGGAGTCGTAAGATGCCCGCCCATCGCCTGGTCGTCACGGCGCGCGATGTCGCGATCCTGGCCTCGCTGGCCGATGTGCGCTTCCTCACCGTCGAGCATCTCCAGTGGCTGCACTGGCCCGAGCGCTGGCGGGCCGGCGAGCACGCCGCTCGCGAGACGAACCGGCCAAACCGCAGCCCGAAGAACGCCTACGCCCGCGTGGCCGGCCTGGCGACACACGGCCTGCTCGTCCCAATTCGGCGCAGTGTGGACCGCGGCGTCACCGAGTACCGGCAGTTGCCCAACTGTTATGCGCTGTCGCGCGCCGGCGCCGAGCTGCTGGCGTGCCAGTGGGGCCGCTCCCTCGACGACTTCTGGTACTTCGAGCGTGTCAGGCGGGCGGCCGCGGGCCTTGAGCACAGCCTGGCGATCGGCGCGTTCTACGCCGCGCTGCGGGCCGAACTGGAGTTTCGGGGGCGCGGCTTCACAGATTGGGCCGGCGATCACGTGCTCTGTGCCGACTACGACACCGTGGCGGTGGCGAGTGTGGGCCACCCGCTACCGGTCATCCCCGACGCGACCTTTGTGCTCGACGGCCAGCGCTACTTTGTCGAGATCGACCGCGGCACAACGCGCATCGAGCAGTGGCGCAAGAAGGCCCTCGCCTACGACGCCTACGGGCGCCACCCGCAGATGGAGGCGCGTTACGGTGTGACACACAGCACGGTGCTGGTGGTTGCACCCTCGGGCCCACGGCTGGAGGCGATCGCCCGTCTCGTCGCCGACGTGCATCAGAGCGTCGCGGCCAACTACCGCTTCCTCGCCGAGGAGCGTGTCAACCCACTCACCATCCGCCGGCGCTGGCAGCGTCTGGAGCGCGTCACTCTGCCCAGGGCGGGACACCACGGGACAAGCGCTCTGCCCACCGTGACGCTGGTGGACGATGTGCTCTGGGCGCCGTTGCCGGGGGAGCACACCGTATGAGCGGCGCATCCGCCACCAGCAAGGGCCGTCAGCCCCTGTCGATGCAGACCGAGCACGCTCGGCAGCAACAGCTGATCACCCTGGGGCTACTACTGCTGCTGCTTGGTCCGCTGACCCTGATCTCCGCCGGCGTGCTGGCAGGGGTCGTCGGCAAGCAGCGACGCCGCCTGCTGGCCTGCGCCGTCGCGGGGGCATTGCTCCTCGTCGGGGCCGCCTGCTTCTGGCAGCGCTACCAGGAGCTCGCCCTGGCCCTCTGGGCGGCAGGCGCAGACGCCTACCAGCGCATCCAGGCAGGGCAGCGTACGCGGCAAACGCCGGACTACTGGGGTCTGGCCCAGCAGTGTTGGCAGCCGCTGTGGGTCTGGTGGCAGTGGAGCCTGCCGGTAGCTCCCTTCGCCGCGCTGAACCTCCTGGCGACGCAGGTACGCTCGGTCGAGGAGTTGGAGCGCGAGCGTTTCGAGCGGGAGCAGCAGGCGGCTGCCGCCCACGAACGGCGGGTGCGCGCGAAGCTTGACAAAGCCCCGGCGAGCGTGAATGGCGCCATGCTCCTCGGTGCTCCCCTCGACAGCGGCGATCTTCCGTGGGCGCAGGACGACTTCTTCACCTACCCGACCGATAGTATGAGCCGTCACGCGGCGGTGATCGGCTCGTCGGGTATGGGCAAGAGCGAGACCGTGCTACGCCTGGCCGCTGGCGCCCGGCAGGTCTACGGCTGGAAAGTATTCTTCATCGACTGCAAGGGCGAACGCCCGCTGCAGGAACGTTTCGTCGCCACGATGCGGGCAGCCGGGACGACGAACATCGGCCAGTTCCCGCAGCGGCCCCTCTGCGGCTGGCAGGGCGACACCGTCGCATTGCTCAACCGCCTCCTCGCCGTGGTCGACTATTCCGAGCCCTACTACCGCGACCTGACCAAGATGCTCCTCAACCTGACGCTGGAGGCGCCGGGCGGCCCGCCCCGCTCCAGCGAAGAATTGCTGGCGAGCATGATCCTCTCACGCCTGCGACAGCGCTACGGCAACCGGCCCGAGGTCGAGGAGATCGACGGGCTCAAGCCCAAGGACGCCTCGGCCGCCTACAACCGCTACCGTGCGTTCTTCAAGGCCCTGGGCAGCGGGCTCGATGGCCATCCCGGCGACGCGGCAGCGTGGAGCTTCGACACCGTCGACGCGGGCTACATCCTGCTCGACGGGCTGAGCCTGAAAGATCAGACGGCGTCGTTCGGCCGCTTCATCATCGAGGACTTCGCCCACTATGCCGCCCAGCGCAAGCCAGCACACGAGAAGGTGCTGCTGATCATCGACGAGTACCCGGTCATCGCCTACAGCAGTTCTGGCACCGCTGCCCTATTCGAGATGGTGCGCTTCCACGGGGCGTCGATCATCGTCACCGGGCAGAGCTACGCCGGGATGGGCGAAGGCTTCGATCGCATCCTGGGCGCCGCCGAGACGTTGTTCCTCCACCGCTGCGGCGACCCTGACAAGCTGCTCCCTCGTGCCGGCCAGCGTCTCGCCTTCAAGCGCCGCGTCGGTTTCGCCGAGCGTGGCATCGGGCGTGGGGCGCGTGAGTACGCCACCGGCGACGGTTTTCTCGCCGTGGACGAAGAGCTCAAGATTCATCCCAATGACGTCAAGGAGTTGCCGCCTGGCGAGTGCTTCGTGATTGCCGGCGGCCGCTACCAGCGCGTGCTCGTCAAACGGGCACCATTTGCGCCGGCTGGAGCTGTTGTGGCGATAGCGACCCCAGAGCCGACGTCGTCGCGGCCGCTCGCCCTCGAGGTCGAGCGCGAGGAGCGAGACGGGCACGACCAGACTGCTGGCGAAGAAGGTCAGTCCAGCAATGCGCCGGCCAACTCCAAAGCGGAAGCGCCATCCCCTGCTTCAGCGGGTTCATCACCCCAACCGCCAACGGAACAGGCACCGCCGAAGATAGTTTCGTCTGATGGGGTGACACCTCTTGCTCCTGGGGCAACATCGGTCACAGGTGATATGCCAAAACTCTCCCCCGCTGCTCAGTCAGCATCCAGCTATCCAGGTGAAGACGACCGCTGAAGGGAGGTGACTTCCAGGCACTAAGACAAGGCCGACGGCCGGGGGATGTTTGCACCATCACCCGGCCCAGCCGGCGCCACCACCAGCCGACCGAACCTCGACGACGTCGATGCGTGACGGCAGGCGTCGCCGATGAATTGACCCAACGCCGATCTGCGGGGGTGTGCCCTCAAGCATAGCACACCCCCGCCTGCGCACGGAGATACTCCATGCCCTGCCAGGCCTCATGTTCACAGCGCTCCCCCGCGCTATTGCTCGCTCTTGCTCTGCTTCTTTCCGTCCTCGCAACCCTTGTTCCCATCGCTACCCACGCGGCACCCGCAGCACGACCCGATCACCCGATGGGATGCGACGACGACGAGATCTGGCTCGACGCCCAGGACTGGTGGGCGACCACGCCGGGCCGCAACGGCCGCGACGGCGACCCCGGCGACGACTTCGGCCACCTCCACACCGGCCTCTGCTTTCCGATCAAGGCCGAGCTGCGCGGAGTGGTCACGCTGCGCGTGCGCAGCGTGCTCCACGACAACCCCGGTCGCCTGCGTCAGCTCCAGGTTCAGCTCTACCAGGGAGACGGCGCCAATATCACCGTGCTCGACAAGCACATCGATCGGCGCCTCAGCTCGTGCCAGACCACCGGTGGCCAACTCTCCGACCACGGCCAGACCTGCACCTGGTGGGACACACTCCAGGTTGACACACGCAAGGCCAAATACAACGGCGAGGTGCAGTTCCGCGTGCGGGGCTTTGTGGCCGAGCCCGACGGCAAGGAGATGCGTACCTCGACGAGCCTCCATGCCTACCTGCGCAACGGTGGCCGCCGCTGGTACGACGACCTGTACCAGCACGTATCAGACCTGGAGGGGCGCGGCTGGTACCACAATCTGAACTATGCCGCGGCGCGCTTGTCCAACGCCGATGGGCTGCTCGATCCGATCAGCGGCGTGTGGCGCCCGCGTGTTGCGCTGGTGCGCGGCGCCGATGGCGCCTCGGTCACCGGCTGGTACGCCGGGGTGGACACCGATTTTCACAGCGGGTCGATGGGCATGCCGCTCTGCCCGACCGGGGTGAAGACACCGAACGGCCTCCCGCAGTGCGGCTCGGCGGCCTTCAGCGGCAACCTGAGCATCGACACCCGGCAGCTGAGCAACGGCTGGCACCGCCTGCTGCTGAAGACCGACCAGTACGACAGGGAGACCGGCTCGACCCACTCCGGCGTGCTCGCCACTTACTTCCTGGTCAACAACTGATGTGGCTGCACCACATCACGGACGGCAGGAGGCTCGTCCTGCTGGCAACGAGCCTCCTGCTCGCGGTGCTGCTCTCGGACATCGTGGAGAGCAGAGCGAGCACTGGCTCGACCCCGCTCACCCTGGCCTGCCCCTCGGGGCAGCCCACCTGGCTGCGTGGCCAGGCCTCTCCAGGCAGCGCGCTCATCGCTCGCTTCGGTGCGGCCGCGGTGGGCGGGGGAAGCGCTGGACCCGATGGAAGCTGGGCGATCCCGCTCACCGTTCAGGAGCGCCCGGGCATCTACCCGCTCGTCGTCGAGGATCGCCAGGACGGGCACACCGTCGCGGCATTCACCTGCTACGTCGACGTACCGATCGGGGCTGCGCCGACGGGCACGCCGACCGCCCGGCCCGCAGGGTCGCCATCGGCCGGGTCGCCCAGCTCCTCATCTCCTGCCCCAGCCGCGGAGACGACCCCAACACCAGGGACCATCACGCCGACCGAGCAGAAAGCGCCTGGGGCGGCTACCTCCACCCCCTCCAGTTCTGGCGGTTCGCCTGCCCACGAAGTAGACGTGGCGCCGAGCGATTTGGCGACGCCGGTGCCGGTTGAGTCGGCGACACCAGCGCCAACTGGAACGACGAGCCGATCGCCAGACGCTCAGGGCGCGATCGCCATTCTGGCCGTGCAGCCCCACGACCCTGCCGCGTCCGAACTCTTCGAGTACGTGCTGCTTGAGAACCTCCTGCCCGTCTCGCAGGACCTGACCGGCTGGTCGTTGACCCACGGCGCCACCGGCGAGCGGTACACCTTGCCCGAGCTCCTGGTCCCGGCGGGAGGGCTGGTCGCCATCTGGAGCGGCGAGGGCGTAGACGACCCGGAAACCGGCACGCTCTACTGGCCGGCCACCCAGGGGCGCTGGTCGGAGGGCGATGTCGCCGAGCTTCGCTCGCCCGACGGCCAGCTGGCGAGCGCGCTGATCGTATCCCCTGAGCCAGACCGAACATCTGAAGGAGCCGGCTCATGAAGCACCACGGCCACGACGATGAAGGACTTCGTGGCGGGCAGAAGCAGCTTAACCGCGGGGCGCAAGCCGCCACAGGTGGGCAGCCCAATGGAAGCCAGCAGGGTGGCTTACGGCAGGCTGGCCGTCGGCCTTCGCCGCTGGCAACGCGGACGGCGGCCCTACTCGAGCGCTTGCGCGCAGAGGCGGATGGCCCAACCCAACGCAAGGCGCCCAGACAGGCGCCCTCGATACCACCAGACACTGACAGCTGGCACGCTGACCTGAACCGGGTGCAGCTCACCGGCCGTCTCGCCCGCGAGCCGCTGCTACACGACGTCGGCGACCACCGCATCGCCAGCCTGCAGCTCGTCAGCGAGCGACGCTGGCGTACGGCGCCAGGCACGGTCATGCGCGATCACAGCTGGCACCGCCTCACCGCCTGGGAGGACCTGGCTGACCTGTGCGGGCGGCTGCTCCACGCCGGCGCCCGCGTCTACGTCGAGGGCCAGCTCCGCCCCATCTCCGGTCAGGGGGGTGCGGTCTTGACCTACGAGATCGTGCTCGACCGGCTGATCCTGCTCGCCCGCAGCCCGCCGGCGGATGAGGCGAACCCATTTGATCATCTCGGCCCACAGTAGCCGGGATAGAAGGGTCAACCCACCCGTGCCCCTTGCCTCGCGGTCGTCACCAATGATCCTACCGAAGGAGTCCCTGACATGACTCACCAATCGCCGCACACCTGGCTCGTGCGCCCGCCGGCCCTGGCCCTGCTCGCTCTGATGGCCCTCCTGGCCACACTCGCCCCCCTCGGCGCCACCTCGCTGGTCGGCGCGGCCCCAGGCTGCCCGGCCGATAAGAGCCACCTCGTGCCCTGGAAGGGCGGGCGCTGGTTCCTA
>DAOLDO010000292.1:0-7475 GCA_035327325.1 Chloroflexaceae bacterium
GCCGACGGCGCGCCGACCGGCGCCCTCGCCGGCGCCCTCTGGCTGACCTGGGCCGTGGGCCTGGCCGCGGCCGCCGCCTACCTCACCCCCCTGCCCCCTCTCCGCCGTGAAGAGAGGGGGCCGCGCAGCGCGGGCACCCTGGGCGCCCTGGCGGTCGTCCTGGGCCTGGGCGGCGCCCTGGCGGTGTGGGCCTGGCGCGCGCCTCACAGCCTCGCATGGGCCCTGCCGCCGACGCCGTGGGCGCTGGCGGCGGGGACGGCCCTCCTGGCGGCCTGGGGTCGGAGCGGCCTCGGCCTCGCGGCCGGCGCGGCGCCCCTCAGGGCGGCGGGGCTCGCGGCCCTCGGCGCGGGCGTCGGGCTGATGCACGCCCGGCTGGCGGTGGGCGCGGGGGTGGCCCTGGCGGCCCTCGGCCTCGTGGCCCTGGCGGCGCCGCGCGACGGGATCGCGGCCGCGGCGTGGGCGCCCGCCGCGCCCGCGGGCGGGGGCCGGCGGCACCTGCTCGCGCTCGGCGCGATCTTCGTCCTGGCCCTGGGGCTGCGGCTGCTCCGGCTCGACGAGCTGCCCTTCGGGCTGTGGCGCGACGAGGCCCGCCACGGGCTGGTGGCCCTGCGCATGGTCGAGGACCCGAGCTACAGGCCCGCCTACGTGCTCGACCTGCGGGTGCACCTGCCGGGCCTCGGCCTGTACCCGTTCGCCGCGGCGCTCAAGCTGTTTGGCGTGCACATGTGGACGCTGCGGGCGGCCACGGCTCTGGCCGGGGCGCTCACGGTGCTGCCGCTCTACGCCGTCGCGGCCCGCCTGAGTGGCAGCCGCGCCGTGGGCCTCGGCGCCGCCCTGCTGCTCGCCGCCTCGAGCTGGCACATCAGCGTCAGCCGCCTGGCCTTCCCCACCGTCTTCGAGCCCCTGCTCAGCATGGGCGCCTGGGCGCTGCTGCTCTGGGCGCTGTGGCCGGCGCCGGCAGAGGGGCGCGTGGCCTCTCGGGGTCTGTGGGCGGCGGCGCTCGCGGGGCTGGGGGCGGGGCTGCTGCTCGGCGCGGCGGCGCAGACTTACCACACTGGCCGGGTGACGCCCCTGGCGGCGGGGCTGCTCTGCCTGCTGCTGCTGCCGACCGACGGGCCGGGCAGGCGCCGCTGGCTGGCCTGCGTGGGCGCCGCCGCGGCCGGCTTCGCTCTGGCCGTGGCGCCGCTGGCGGCCTACGCCCTGGCGCGGCCGGGCGACTTCAACGACCGGGTGGGCGACGTGTTCCTGCTGGGCGAGGCGGCCCTGGCCGGGCGCGCCCCGCTCGCCGCCCTTGACGCCAACCTGGGCCGGCACCTGCTCATGTTCACCGCCGAGGGCGACGCGAATGGGCGCCACCACGCTCCCCTGCGCCCGCTGCTCGACATCGTCAGCGGCATGGGGCTGCTGCTGGGGCTGGCCGCCCTGCTGCGCGCCCTGGGCGACTGGCGCTCGCGGCTGCTGCTCGGCACCCTCGTGATCGGGCTGCTGCCCGGGCTGCTGGCCGTTGACGCGCCCCACGCCATGCGCACCTTCGGCGCCGTCGCGCCGGCCTACGTGATCGCGGCCCTGGGCTGGGCGGCCGCGCTGCGGGTCGCCGGCGCCCGGCAGCCCACGACCAACCGCGGCCGCGTCGCCCCCGCCGCCCTGGGCGTCGCCCTCGCCTGCGCGGCGGTGGTGGGCCTGAACGCCTGGCTCTACTTCGGGGTGATGCCGCGGGACCCCGAGGTGTTCGCGGGATTCTACCCGGTGCAGAGCCAGATGGGCGTCTACGTGCGCGAGCACGGGGGCGGGGCGATCCACTACGTGCCGCGCGATGTGCGCGAGCACCCCTCGTTCGCCTTCCTGACCGCGGGCCTGCCTCTGGCGACCTTCGACCCGGCGGCGCCGCCCGGCATGGCGCAGCTCGACCCGCCCCCGCCACCCGGCGCGCCATTCCTGCTCACCGGCTACTTCGCGGAGCAGGAGGCGGCGGCCCTGGCCGCGGTCCTAGGGGCCGGCGCCGCGCCGGAGGCCGCCGGCCCGCCCTTCCCCGACGGGCGCGGGCCGACCTTCTATCTGTACCGGGCGCGGTAGAACGTCGGTTGGACCTCACCCCCTACCCCCTCTCCGCCGCGGAGAGGGGGCGAAGGCATCATGGCGCTCGAGTTGGGCTGTTCTACAGCCGCTCGAAGCGGGCCTGGAAGAAGCGCAGGTAGCGCGGCTCGTAGACCATGCGCAGGCCGCGGGCCCCCTCGCGCTGGTCGAAGACCGCCTTGACCGACTCGGCGACGACGTCCATGTGGGCCTGGGTGTAGACGCGGCGCGGGATGGTCAGGCGGGTCAGCTCGAGGCGCGGGTAGTGGTGGTCGCCCGTGGCCGGGTCGCGCCCCGCGCTGGCGAGGACCCGCTCCATCGCGCGCACGCCCGAGTCGAGGTAGAGGGCGGCGGCGAGGGTCTGGGCGGGGAACTGGCTCTGGGGGAGGTGCGGGTAGAAGGCCCTGGCGTCGAGGAAGATGGCGTGGCCGCCGACGGGCTGGACGATCGGGATTTCCCAGTCGGCCAGCAGCTCGCCGAGGTAGCGCACCTGGCCGATGCGCGAGCGCACATGGGCGTCCTCGAGCGACTCCTCGATGCCGACGGCGAGGGCCTCCATGTCGCGGCCGGCCATGCCGCCGTAGGTGTGCAGGCCCTCGTAGACCACCACCAGGTTGCGGGCCTCGTCGTAGAGCTGCTCGTCGTTGAGGGCGAGCCAGCCGCCGATGTTGACCAGGCTGTCCTTCTTGGCGCTCATCCAGGCGCCGTCGGTGTAGGCGCAGAACTCGCGCAGGATGGCGGCGATGCTCTTGTCGGCGTAGCCAGGCTCGCGCTCCTGGATGAAGAAGGCGTTCTCGACCATGCGCGTGGCGTCGAGGAAGATGCGCAGGCCGTGGCGGTCGCAGAGCTCGCGCAGGGCCCGCACGTTGGCCATGCTGACGGGCTGGCCGCCCGCCATGTTGACGGTGCCGGCCAGGCTGACATAGGCGATCTTCGCCGGGCCCTCGCGCGCGATCAGGGCCTCGAGCTTGGCGAGGTCCACGTCGCCCTTGAAGGGGTGGGGGCTGCGCGGGTCGTGGGCCTCGTCGGCGATCACGTCCACGAAGATGCCGCCGGCCAGCTCCTGGTGCAGGCGGGTGGTGGTGAAGTACATGTTGCCCGGCACGTACTGGCCGCGCCGGATCGCGATCTGGCTGATCAGGTGCTCGGCGCCGCGGCCCTGGTGGGTGGGCACGACGTAGCGGTAGCCGTAGGCCCTGCGCACGGCCTCCTCGAGCCGGTAGAAGCTGCGGCTGCCGGCGTAGGCCTCGTCGCCGAGCATGAGGGCGGCCCACTGGCGGTCGCTCATGGCGCCGGTGCCGCTGTCGGTCAGCAGGTCAATGTAGACATCGTCGGAGCGGAGCAGGAAGGTGTTGTAGCCGGCCTCGGCCAGGGCGCGCCCCCGCTCCTCCGCGGTGGTCACGCGCAGCGGCTCGACCATCTTGATCTTCCACGGCTCGGCCCACGAGCGCCGCCCAAACTGCTGGCCCATCGTCTGCGGGTTCTGCTGGCTCATCGTCCTGTCGCCTCCTTGCGCTGGTGCGGCGGCCGTCGCCGCATAGCAGGAGTGTAGGCGCTCGCCCCGGGCGCCCCCGTGGAGATCCGCTAACGCGATGGGG
Source organism: Chloroflexaceae bacterium (assembly GCA_035327325.1). Taxonomy (GTDB): domain Bacteria; phylum Chloroflexota; class Chloroflexia; order Chloroflexales; family Chloroflexaceae; genus CAIWXH01. The sequence goes on from DAOLDO010000292.1 coordinate 3,672, forward strand.
CGACTGCGCCACCGGCCGGGCAGCCCGCGCGGTCGCTTGCAGGCTGACCACGGCGCGCAGAGCCTGTCGCGCGTGATCTCTGAGCACGAAGCGCGGCCGGACACGGTGGGAGGTCCGTGTCCGGCCGGGCTGAGAGGCATCCCTGCTGGGGGAAGGAGGGGCACCTCTCCGGAAGCGCGCGGGGCCTGCGCCCCATCGCGACGGTGGTGCGGCGATAGGCGCTGGCACAGCAGCGCCCGCATAGACCGTATCTGTTGGGCTCGCCGTGTCGGCCAAGCCGACCGGGTCCCATGAGCATACGCGGGATATTGGGCCACTGTAAACCGTAGAAGGCCGCGACCATGGTCGCCGCCTGTACGGGATGCCGCTTACGGGAAAACCACAGGAGGGCTGGGGCAAACTACGGACGGGCGGGCCAGACCTGCGCCTCGGCGAGGACGCGCCTGTGGGTCGGCACGTTGGTGAGCATCGCGGCCCTGATCGCCGGGTCCTCGATCGCGTCGGCGCGGGTCAGGAGCAGGTCGCGGGCGGCGGCGAGGGCCTCGCGGGCCTCGGCGAGGCGGCCGGCGGCCAGCAGGGCGTCGTAGCAGCTGAGGTAGGCCTCGAAGGGGAACTCGAGGCCGTCGGGGCCCTCGGCGGCGAGGGTGGCGAGACAGGCCAGGGCATGCCCGATGGCCCCCTGGCCGTCGCCGCGGGCCAGGGCGGCGCGGGCGAGGCCGGCGCGCTCCTCGGCGGTGGGCAGGTGCAGCTCGGCGCGGATAGCGATGGCGGCCAGGTAGCCGGCCTCGGCGGCCGCGAGGTCGCCCGTGCGCTCGGCGAGGTGGGCCAGGTAGCCGCGGGCGCAGGCTTCGCCGAAGCGGTCGCCCGAGGCCAGGGCGGCCGCCAGGGCGGCGCGGTACGAGGCCCCGCTGCGGGCCGGGTCCTCGGCGAGCACGAGCCGGCCCAGGTTGAGGGCCGTATAGAGGGCCGCGCGGCTGTCGCCGATCTGCTCCTGGGTGGCCAGGGCCTCCGCGAAGGCCACGCGGGCCTCGCCGGGGCGGCCGATGTCGCGCCAGACCATGCCGAGGTCGTTGAGGATCTCGGCGACGCGCCGGCGCTCGCCGAGGGCCCGGAAGGCCTGTACGGCCCGCTCGAGCAGGCCGATCGCGGGGCCGTAGCGGCCGCGGGCGGCCTCGCCGAAGCCCATCTGGCTGAGCACCAGGGCCTCGTGGCGGCGGTCGCCGACGCGCCTGGCCACGGCCAGGGCCTGCTCCCAGTAGCTGGCCGCGGCGTCCCACTCGCCCAGCTCGCGGGCCACCTCGCCGAGGTTGGCGAGCACGGCGCACTCGTCGGCGTCGGAGCTGGCGCGCCGGAGCTGGAGGGCCTCGAGGAAGTGCTCGCGGGCGACGGCGTACTCGCCCATGTAGCAGAGCAGGTTGCCGAGCTTGCTGAGATTGTTGGCCTCGCCCCGGGCGTTGCCGAGCTGGCGGTAGCGCTCGAGGGCCTCGCGGAAGGCGTCGCGGGCGGCCCCCGTCTCGCCCTGGTGCTCGTAGATCTCGCCGCGCAGGGTCAGGCTGCGGGCGGCGCTGGCCTGGTCGTCGGCGGCGGCGGCGAGGGCCTCGGCCCGGGCGATCTGCTCCAGGGCCGCCGGGTAGTCGCTCACGTCGCGGTGGTAGGCGGCCCAGGCACTGGCCAGGCGGGACCGCTCGATGGGGGCGCCGTCGGCGGCCAGCAGCCCGTCGAGCCGCTCGAGCTCGGCGCGCTGGGCCTCGCGCTCGCCGGTGCGCTCGTAGATCTGCAGGCGCAGCCAGCGCAGCTCGATGTCCTCCTCCGGGGGCGGCCCCAGCTGCAGCGCGCGCTCGATGTAGCCGAGGGCGGCGGCGTTAGCGTACTCGGCGGCGAAGATGCGCGCGGCGAGCACGGCGTAGCGCCGCTCGCGCGGCCGGTCGCCGGCGTGGCGCCAGTGGTGAGCGAGCTGGGGCAGGATGCCGCCGAGGGCCTCGGCGGGGCGCCGCTCGTACCACTCGGCGACGCGCCGGTGCAGGAAGGCCCGCTGGCCGGGCAGCAGGGTGTCGTAGGTCATCTCGCGCAGCACCGTCTGGCGGAAGCGGTGGCTGCTCCAGGCCCCCTCGTCGGGGGCGATCAGGGCGCGCTCGGCCAGGGCCGCCAAGTGGCGCTCCAGCTCGGCCGGGGCGATCGGCTCGGGGTAGATCGCGGCCAGGGCCTCGGCGCTGAAGGCCGCGCCGATCACCGCCGCGACCTTGAGGGTGAACTGCTCGCCGGGCGGCAGGTGGTCAATGCGGCTGAGCACCAGGCTCTGGAGCGTCGTCGGCAGGCGCAGCTCGTCGGCAGGCGTGCGCAGCACGCCCGTATCGCCCTCGACGGCCACGGCGCCCGTCTCGCGCAGGCTGAGGGTCAGCTCCTCGGTGACCAGGGGGTTGCCGGCCGCGCGCTCGGCGATCAGGCGGGCCAGCCCGTCGGTCAGGCGGGCCACCCCCAGGCGGGCCGCGCCGAGGCGGGCCGTCTGCTCGAGCGAGAGCGGGCCCAGGGCGATGCTGTCGGCGTTGGGCGCCGCGCGCAGCTCGGCCGCCGCCTCGGGGGCGGCGGGCTCCACGTCGGGGCGGCACGCGCAGACGATCAGCAGGCGGGCGCCGGCCAGCGAGCCAACCACCACGGCCGCCAGCTCCCACGAGAGGGCGTCGAGCCAGTGGGCGTCCTCAAGCAGCAGCACCAGGGGCTGCTCGCCCGCCCAGAGGCGCAGCAGCTCGACCACCAGGGCCTGCAGGCTGGCCTGGCGGCGCTCCGGCTCGAGGCCGGTCGTCAGCGGCGTCTCGGGCAGGTCGAGGCCGAGCAGGTCGTTGAGCAGGGGGGCGCGCTCGACCAGGTGGGGCGCCAGCTGGGCCAGGCGGGCGAGCACGTGCTCGCGCCGTGGCGCGCCGGGGGCGTGGCGCTCCAGCTCGAAGTAGCCGGCGAACAGGTCGCGCCAGGCGTTGTACGGGCGCCTGCGCTCGAGCGACTCGGCGCCGCCGAGCAGGTCTACCAGGCCGGCCTCGCGGGCCAGGCGCGCCAGCTCCTCGAGCAGGCGGCTCTTGCCGATGCCCTCCTCGCCTTCGACGAACAGCACCCGGCTGGCCCCGGCCAGCACCTCGGCCAGGGCCGCCTCCAGGCGGGCCAGCTCCTCCTCGCGGCCGACCAGGGGCAGGCCGGCGCCGTGGCGCTGGGTGCGGGCCGCGCCCGGGGCGGCGGGGCCGAGGGGCGCGTAGACCCGGGCGGGGACGGCCTTGCCCTTGACCGCGATCGGGGCCCGCGTCTCCCAGTAGATCTCGGCCCGGGCCGCCTGGTAGGTGGCGAAGTCGCAGAGCACCCCGGCGCCCTCGCCGCGCTGGACGTGGGCCATCAGGCGGGCGGCCAGGTTGACGGCGTTGCCCATCACGGTGTACTCGCGGCGGGTCGGGCTGCCCACCGGGCCGGCGAAGACCTGGTCGGTGGTGACGCCGATGGCGGCGCGCACGCCGAGGCCCTCGGCGGCCTCGCGCAGGGCCAGGGCGCAGCGCACAGCCCGCAGCGGGTCGTCGCCGTGGGCCATGGGGAAAGCGCCGAAGAGGATCAGGCCGATCACGCCCTTGTCGTCCACCTGAAACTTGTTCAGGCTGCCCTCGTGGCCGTAGGTCACCCCCTGCAGGGCGCGCATGCAGCTGTGGAAGAAGTCGAGGGCGCCCTCGCTCAGCTCCTCGAGGCCGCTCACGCCGATGAAGACCACGCTCATGCGGCGCAGCTCGGCCAGCCAGCGCTCCTCGGTGCCTAGGCGTGCTGTGATCGCCCGCG
>DAOLDO010000293.1:0-7464 GCA_035327325.1 Chloroflexaceae bacterium
CCGGCGCGGCGCCCGCCGTGCGCTCCTACGCCGAGACGCAGGGCCTGGGCGCCTACGCGCCCCCCGCCGCCCCCTTCCCCCTCGCGCCCGCCGCCCCCGCCCTGGTCTGGTGGCGCCAGGCGGAGGGCGACGAGGTCGGCCAGCAGCAGAGCGCGCTGGCGGCCCTCCTCCGCGCGCGCTACCCGGCGGAGCACACGGTCGCCCTGGCGGCGCTCGACGCGAGCGGTGCCGTTCTCCAGATGGCCGGGCTGCCCCTCGGCGAGCTCCCAGCCTTTATCCCTCATCCCTCATCCCTCATCCTTCTGCACGTGCCCGCCCTCCAGCTCGACTCCCGCGGCGCCGACGGCCTCCACTGGGTGGTGGCCCGCCTGCTCGGCCCGGGCGGCTGCCCCTGGGACGTGCGGCAGACCCACCAATCCCTGCGCGGCGCCCTGCTCGAGGAGGCCCACGAGGTCCTCGAGGCCCTCGACGCGGGCGACATGGCGGCGCTCAGCGAGGAGCTGGGCGACCTGCTGATCGCGGTCTTCGCCCACAGCGAGATGGCCCGCCAGGGCGGCCACTTCGCCCTCGGCGACGTCTTCGCCCAGGTCGCGGCCAGGCTGGTCGGGCGCCATCCCCACGTCTTCGGCGACCTGGCGGTGGACGGCGAGGGCCAGGTGCTGCGCAACTGGGAGCAGATCAAGGCTGCCGAGCTGGCCGCCAAGGGCCGCGCCAGGGCCGGGGCCCTCGACGGCGTGCCCCCGGGCCTGCCGGCCCTGGCCGCCGCCCAGAAGCTCGGCAAGAAGGCCGCCCGCGCCGGCTTCAACTGGGCCGAGCTGCCCCAGGTCTGGGCCAAGCTGCGCGAGGAGCTGGACGAGCTGGCGGCCGCCAGCGACCCGGCCCACGTCGCCGAGGAGCTGGGCGACGCCCTGTTCGTGCTCACGCGGCTGGCCGACTGGCTGGAGGTGGACGCCGAGGCCGCCCTGCGCGACGCCAACCAGAAGTTCCGGCGTCGCTTCGCCCGGCTCGAGGCCGCGGCGGCGGCCCGGGGCCGCCCGCTGAAGACCATGGCCCTGGACGAGCTGCTGGCCCTCTGGGGCGAGGGAAAGGCCGGGGCCTGACCCCGGGCGGCGCGATGCCCAAGCCACCCGTCGAGCTCTACCTGGACGATGTGCTGCGCACGCGCAAGCCCCACCCCTGCGGGGGCGACACCTGGCGCGTGGTGCGTCTCGGCGCCGAGATCGGGATCCGCTGCGAGACATGCGGGCGCAAGGTGCTGCTCCAGCGCTCCGAGCTCGAGCGGCGGATCAAGGCGTTCGTGAGCCGCGGCCCCGCCGCGCCGCCCGGGCAGTAGCGGCGCGGCGGGGCCGGGCGTCTACCAGACCGCCATCACGCGGGAGGGGCCGCCGGAGCCGGCGGCGACCTTGGGGGCGCCCACGATGAGGGTGGTCCCGCTGGGCGGGATCGCCTCGAGGTTGGCGACGCCCTCGAGGCCCCAGCGGTTGGTGCCCAGGAGCGTGAAGTGCACGGCGAAGTCGGCCGAGGGGCCGTGGTCGAGGCTGATGGTGTCAACGCCGATGCCCGTGATGCGGCGCTCCGTCAGCAGGAAGTCGATCGCCGGCTTGCCGAAGCCGGGGAAGTGCAGCGTGCCGCCGGCGTCGGCGTTGCGGAAGCGCTCGCTGGAGTCGGCGCGGGCGCCCCAGCCGCTTGCCATCAGCACCACGGCCCCATCGGGCAGCCGGCCGTGGCGCCGCTCCCAGGCCCTGATGTCGTCGGGCGTGACCACGGTGTCTGGGTCGCGGGCGGCCCGCTCGCCGATGTTGATCACCGCCGCCGGCGCGATCAGGCTCTCGATGGGCAGCTGATCGACGAAGAGCCCGTCCCGGTTGAAGTGGACGGGCGCGTCCATGTGGGTGCCGATGTGCTCCCAGTAGCTGATGTTGCTGCCGTAGTAGCCGTCCTCCTCGAACGAGACCGCCTGCTCGATCCGGAAGGCGGGCTGGCCCGAGAAGGAGGGGAACTGGGTGCCGAGGACGTGGGTCAGGTCGGCCACATTGCTGAAGGTGGTGCGCCTGACGGTCGCGGCCTGGGCCGCGGCGGCGGGCAGGGCCAGGGCCGCGGCGGCCGCCCCCAGCCCAAACTTGAGCAGGCTGCGCCGGCTGATCTCGGGGCACTGGAGCGACGCGAGCGTGGCGGGCGGGCACATAGCGGCCTCCTTCGACACTACGGGCATGACCACACGGCGCTGATCCTCGGCGGACTTCAGCGGCTTCGGGGGCTACGTCAGGCGCTCGGCGCGCCCGCTGACGGCGGTCGGCCGGGTGAGGGCGAGCAGCACGGGGCAGAGGCGGGCGATGTCGGCCTCGATCGCGGCGATCGCCTCGTCGGCCAGGTCGCCGCCGAAGCGCAGGGTGTAGGCCAGGTCGGTGGGGGGGACGGCGGCCGTCTCGTTGACGGCGAGGGTGCCGCGGTAGTCGAGCTGGCCCGTGACCTCGACCTCGAGCCGCTCGATGGTCAGGCCGCGGTCGGCGGCGATCACCAGGGCCGAGTGGGCCAGGCAGCTGGCGAGGGCGCCGAGCAGCAGCTCGGGGGCGGTTGGCCCGAGCCCGTAGCCGCCGAGGGGCGCGCCCGCGTCGCTGATCACACTGTGGTCGCGCATGCGGATCGGGCGCACGCCCGTGCCCGCCGCGACCGCTACGCCGGCGCGCAGCGTCAACGGGCCGGCCTCGGGCCGGCTCAGCTCCTCGCGGTAGGCGTCGGCCAGGGCCTTCTTGCGCACGAGGTACTCGGGCAGGCTCCAGGTCGCAGGCATGGGCGGGCCTCCGGGCTGGGCGCGGCGCGGCGCGTGGGAGGTGAAGAGGGGGCGAAGTACACTGGAAGATAGCAGAGGGCGTGGCGGTTGTCAAGAGATCGTTAAGGGCGGGGCGGGCAGGGGCGCGAGGGGCGCGAGGGCCGCGGCGGGGCGCCGCAGGTCGGCCAGGATGCTGGCGGCGACGTCGTGGGCGGCGCGGGGGCGGCCGGCGCGCCAGGCCTGCTCGGCCATCATCGCCAGGCGCTCGGGCTGGGCCAGCAGCTCGAAGGCCGTCGCGGCCACCGCCTCGGGGCTGTGCAGGAGCACCCCCGCCCCCGTTGCGCAGACATAGTCGGCGTTCCACTCCTCCTGGCCGGGCATGGACGGCGTGAGCAGCAGGGGCCGCCCGCGGGCGAGCACTTCGGCGGTGATCAGGCCGCCGGCCTTGGTGACCACCAGGTCGCTCGCCGCAACCAGGTCATCCACGAAGTCGACCGCCCCGTAGGTGATCAGCTCGACGCTGGGCCCCGGGGGCAGATCGGCGAGGGCGGCGGCGAGCCCTTCGCTCCGCCCGGCCACGGCGACCAGGGTCGCGGGCGCGGGCCCGGCGAGCAGTCCGGCGACCAGCTCGCGCGCCCGGCCCGGCTCGAGTCCGCCGGCGAACAGGCTGATCACCGGGCGGTCGAGGGGCAGGCCGCGGCGCCGCCTGGCCGCCGCGCCGTCGTTGGGCTCGGCGAGCTCGGGGCGCACGGGCACGCCCGCGGCGCACAGGCGGGCCCGGTCCACGCCCTTGCGCGCGAAGCCCTCGGCCGTCTGGGCGCTCGGCACGAAGTAGCGGGCCACCCCCGCGGCCACCCACGAGCCGTGGGGCACGTAGTCGGTCACCACCACGTAGAGCGGGACGCGCAGGGCGCCGCAGTGGCGCAGGTAGCTCATCAGCTGGAGCGGGAACTGCATGGTGCAGACGACCGCGTCGGGCCGGGCGCGGGCGAGCAGGCGCCCGAGGTCGGCGAGGAAGTAGTGGCTCAGGCGGCCGACCCTGAGGGTGCCGGCCGCGCCGCCGGCCAGGCTGTCGGCGTCGCTGGCCTCGTAGAAGGCCTTGTAGAGCAGCGGGGCGCGCTCGCTCACACGGCTGTAGGTCGCCATCCACAGCCGGCGCACCAGGGGGTTGACATGGTCGAGGGCGTCCTCGACCACGGCCTCGCCGCCGGCGCGCCTGAGGGCCGAGGCCAGGGCCTCGGCGGCGCTGCGATGACCGTTGCCCAGCAGGGCGTGAAGGATCAGAATGCGCTCCATAGCCAGTCCAAGAGCAAGCTTTGTACCAGAATTGATGGTATAGTGCAGCGAACGCCCAGGTCTCAGGCCCCCGAGCCGGGCGGGCACGCGCCGCCGTCTTTCCCGACACGGCGCCCGGCCCATTGGCACAGCTTGTGCTACCCCGACACAACGGCAGCACAGCACTGGTCACAGGGACCTCATTAGGCAGACGGGGGCGCAGTATGACAGAACGCCAGACACAGACGACTATGCAAGAGAATCAAGATCCCCAGGTGCGGGGTGAGGCGTCCACTATTGCTCCGAGCGGCGCTCAGGCGACAACCCTGCTGAAGGTCGCGGCGAAGTCGCGCCCAAGCGCGATCGCCGGGGCCATCGCCGGGGTGATCCGCGGAGGGGGCGTGGCGATGGTGCAGGCCGTCGGCGCCGCCTCGGTGAACCAGGCGGTCAAGGCGATCGCGATCGCCCAGAGCTATCTGCAGGGCGACCAGATCTCGATCGTGTGCATCCCCTCGTTCCTGGAGGTCTCCATTGACGACCAGGAGCGCACCGCCATGTGCCTGCAGGTCGAGCCGCGCTAGGCAGCTGAAGAGGGTGTCCGGCCACTGGCGCCAGCTCGCAGAGCTGGCGCTTTCTTCTGCCTGGCGCCGCCCGCCTACCCGGGGACGATGGACAGCGGGTAGAGGCGGCCGGCGCGCCACACGCCGACGACCTCGACGGGGCCGTAGGTCACGCGCCCGTCGCCCGATCGCTGCAGGGTCGCCAGGGCCGGGTCTGCGGGGATGGCCGCGAGCTTGACCTGGAGGGCGCTGGCGTCCGGCACGCCGCCGGGGCCGAGGCTCTCGATCAGCAGGGCGGTGCCGGGACTGGCCAGGAGCTGGCCGCGCACGCGCACCGCCTGTCCCTCGTAGAGGGCGCTGTTCCCGAGCAGCAGCGGGATGGTGAGGTCGCGCGGCGGGCGCGCCTCGATCACCGGCTCGGCGAGACTGTAGCTGTAGCGGCCGCCAGGCCCGTACTGGCCGGGGCCCTCGAGCCGGCCCGCAGCCGCGACGACGGCGTAGCTCACCTCGCCCGCTCTGGTCAGCGCGTCGGGCGGGAGCGGGGGCGCCTCGCCGAGCCAGATCCCGGCGGAGTCGAGGGGCGCCGGCGCTCCGGCCCCGGCCAAGCGCAGGGCCTCGACCAGGAGCGCGCCGCCGGGGGAGCTGAACAGGTAGCCCACGGCCTCCACCGGGCCGGGGGCGGGCGCCGCCAGCAGCTCGCCGATCGTCGGCACAGTGGGCGCAGGCGGGGCCGCGGGGGCGGGGGCCGCCGGGCCGCCGCAGGCGGCGAGGAGCAGCGGGATGACCAGGGTCAGCAGTCGTCGCATGGGCGGCATTGTAGCACGGGGCCCCCTCTCAGGCGGCTCTCAGCTCGTGCCCGCATCCCCGGGGCGCTACAGCTCGTCATAATGTAGTGTCATGATGACATTTGAAAGGCCCAGACAGGCCCCTGATAGGTTTTGACAGTTCATCTGGGGCTTCTGGAAGCAGAGCGGTGTTACAATCCATAGCAGCGACGCGCTTGTGCACGCGCTCACGAATCAGCAAGGATCGACCAGCACAATGGGCACGAAGAACTCACGACTCCAGGGCTTCTACCAGCTCAACCCGTTCGAGCGTCTGCAGATGGTCAAGTCGTTCGACGGGCTGTGCGACGAGGACCTGCGGGTCCTCCACGGGGGCCAGGGCATCCTCAGCGTCGAGCGTGCCGACAAGATGATCGAGAATGTGATCGGGACCTACAACCTCCCCCTCGGCATCGCCACCAACTTCCGCATCAACGGCCGCGACTACCTCATCCCCATGGTGGTGGAGGAGCCCTCCATCGTGGCCGGGGCCAGCTACGCGGCGAAGATGGTGCGCGACGGGGGCGGCTTCGAGGCGAGCAGCAGCGAGCCGCTGATGATCGGCCAGGTGCAGATCGTGGGCGCCCCCGCGCCCCACAGCGCCCGCCACGACATCCTCAGCCGCAAGGACGAGATCCTGGCCGTGGCCAACGCCCAGAGCCGCTCGCTTGTGGCCCTGGGCGGCGGGGCCCGCGACGTCGAGGTCAACTACCACCCGTCCAGCCCCATGGGGCCCATGCTGGTGGTACACCTGATCATTGATTGCCGGGACGCCATGGGCGCCAACGCGATCAACGCCATGTGCGAGGCCGTGGCGCCCCTGCTCGAGCAGATCACCCACGGGCGGGTCTACCTGCGCATCCTTTCGAACCTCAGCGACCGGCGCCTGGCCAGGGCCCGCTGCGTGGTGCCCCTCAAGGCCCTCGAGCGCGACGGCCTGGGGGGCGAGGAGGTCGCCGAGGGCATTATGTGGGCCTACGCCTTCGCCGCGGTGGACCCCTACAGGGCCACGACCCACAACAAGGGCATCCTCAACGGGATTGACCCGGTGATCGTGGCCACCGGCAACGACTGGCGTGCCATCGAGGCGGGCGCCCACGCCTACGCCGCCCGCTCGGGCCAGTACACCTCGCTCAGCACCTGGGAGCGCGACGAGGAGGGCAATCTGGTGGGCACGCTCGAGCTGCCCATGGCCGTGGGCATCGTCGGCGGCGCCACCAAGGTGCACCCCGCCGCCCAGGCCGCCCTCAAGCTGCTCGGCGTCAGCTCGGCCAACCATCTGGCCGAGATCGCCGCCTGCGCCGGGCTGGCCAGCAACCTGGCGGCCATGCGCGCCCTGGCCTGCGAGGGCATCAACCAGGGCCATATGGGGCTGCACGCCCGCCAGATCGCCATGGCCGCCGGCGCCCACGGCCCCCTGGTTGACGAGGTGGCCCGGCGCATGGTCGAGGAGCGCAACGTCAAGCCGGCCCGCGCCGAGGAGCTGGTGGCCGCCCTTCGCTCGTAAGCTGCTGGTGGGGACCAGGGAGCGGCGGGCGCTCCCTGGCCCGCCTTTTGTTGCGCGCGAAACGATCAAGGATTGCGACTATGATGAGACCGAACCGTCCTGTGGGCCTGGTCGGCTACGGCGTTTACATCCCCCGCTACCGCATCGCCGCGAAGGAGATCGCCCGACTCTGGACCGACGGCCAGGGGGGCGTGCCCGTGGACGCCAAGAGCGTGCCCGGCCCCGACGAGGACACGATCACGATGTCAATCGAGGCGGGGCGCAACGCCCTGGCCCGCGCCGGCCTGCCCGCCGAGCGCCTGAGCGCGATCTGGATCGGCAGCGAGAGCCACCCCTACAGCGTCAAGCCCTCCGGCACGATCGTCGCCGAGGCCCTCGGCGCGGCCCCCTGGGTCAGCGCGGCCGACTTCGAGTTCGCCTGCAAGGCCGGCAGCGAGGCCCTGACGGCGGCCATGGGGCTGGTGGGCAGCGGCATGGCCGACTACGCCATGGCCGTCGGCGCCGACACCGCCCAGAGCCGCCCCGGCG
>DAOLDO010000294.1:0-7458 GCA_035327325.1 Chloroflexaceae bacterium
CGGCGGTGGGCCAGGCGAGGTTGAAGTCGGCCCTGATGTGCTTGGGGGCCATCGCGTCGTAGGCGCCGCCGTAGGCCTTGCGCGTGATCACCGTCAGCTTGGGCACCGTGGCCTCGCAGTAGGCGTAGAGCAGCTTGGCCCCGTGCCTGATGATCCCGCCGTACTCCTGCTGCGTCCCCGGCAGGAAGCCCGGCACGTCCACGAAGGTCAGCAGCGGGATGTTGAAGGCGTCGCAGAAGCGCACGAAGCGGGCGCCCTTCACCGAGCTGTCAATGTCGAGGGTGCCGGCCAGGTGCATGGGCTGGTTGGCCACCACGCCCACCACGTGCCCGTCCAGCCGGGCGAAGCCGATCACGAGGTTGCGCGCCCAGAAGGGCTGCACCTCGAAGAAGAAGCCGTCGTCCACCACGCTCTCGATCACCGTGACCATGTCGTAGGCCTTGCGCGGGCTGTCGGGGATCAGGCTCTGCAGCGCTTCGTCCATGCGCTCGGGGTCGTCAGCCGGCGCGATGTAGGGCGGGTCGTCCATGTTGTTCGCGGGCAGGAACGAGACCAGGGTGCGCAGCTGCTCGAAGCACTCCTGCTCGCTGTCGGCGGCGAAGTGGGCCACGCCGCTGCGCGTGTTGTGGGTCATCGCGCCGCCCAGCTCCTCGAAGCCGACCTCCTCGCCGGTGACCGTCTTGATCACGTCGGGGCCGGTGATGAACATCTGGCTCGAGCCCTTGACCATCATGATGAAGTCGGTCATCACCGGCGAGTAGACGGCCCCGCCCGCGCACGGCCCGGCGATCACCGAGAGCTGGGGAATGACCCCGCTGCTGGTCACGTTGCGGTAGAAGATCTCGGCGTAGCCGCCCAGGCTCACCACGCCCTCCTGGATGCGCGCCCCGCCCGAGTCGTTGATGCCGATGCAGGGCACGCCCATGCGCAGGGCCAGGTCCATCACCTTGCAGATCTTCTCGGCGAAGACCTCGCCCAGGCTGCCGCCGAAGACCGTGAAGTCCTGCGAGAAGACGCAGACCGGGCGCCCGTCCACCGTGCCGTGCCCGGTGATCACGCCGTCGCCCATGGGCTTGCGCCGCTCCATGCCGAAGGCCGCGGTCCGGTGGACGGCGAAGGCGTCAAGCTCGACGAACGAGCCCGGGTCGAGCAGCAGGTCAATGCGCTCGCGGGCCGTCAGCTTGCCGCGCTCGTGCTGCTTCGCCACCGCCCCCTGGTCGCCCGTCAGGGCCTGCTCGCGCCGCCGGCGCAGCTCTTCGATCTTCTCGGCCGTGGTCTGGGACATGGTAGAACTCCTTGCTGGTCCCACTCGCTGCGCTCACTGCGAGGTGTGAGCCGCTCGCTGACGCTCGCTCTGTGAGGTGTGAGCGGGAACATCATCGGCAGACTCACACCCCACATCTCACCCCTCACACCTCACCTCTATGGCGTACCACTTCCCAGGCGAAGCGCGGCACCGCGTCCATGATGCGGCGCCAGCGGGCTGGCTGGCGGGCCAGGCGGTACAGCCACTCGAGGCCGAGGCGTCGTAGCCAGCCCGGGGCCCGCGGCACGCGCCCCGAGAGGTAGTCGAAGACCCCGCCCACGCCGATCGCCACCGGTACCTGGAGCGCGGGCTGGTTGCGGGCGATCCACAGGTCCTGCCGGGGGTGCCCGTAGGCCACCAGCAGGATGTCGGGCCGGGCGGCGGCGATCAACTGGCGCAAGAAGGGCTCGTGGCGCGGGGCGGGCGAGCCGGCGAAGCAGCCGGCGACCTGGAGGCTGGGGTGGCGGGCGCGCAGGGCGGCGGCCGCCTCCTCGGCCACGCCCGGGGCCGCGCCGAGCATGAAGATGCGGTAGCCGCGCCCGGCGGACAGGGCGGCCAGCCGCCAGGTCAGCTCGACGCCCGTGACCCGCCCGCGCAGCGGCGCGCCGAGGTAGCGGGCCGCCAGCAGCAGGCCAAACCCGTCGGGGGTGCGCAGGTCGGCCCCGGCGAGGGCGGCGGCGAAGGCCGGGTTGCGGCGCGCCTCGACCACGAACTCGGGGTTCACGGTGCAGATCTGGTGGGGGCGGCCGCTGCGGATCATGGCGTCCACGCGGGCGACGGCCTCGTCCTCGCTGAGGTCGTCAATCGCGACGCCGAGGATCGAGACGCGCCGGGGCGGTTGGTGCTCGGGGCCGACGGGTGGGTACGCTTCTGCCGCCATGATGAGCCGCCCAGTTACAGCGAGCGCGGGGGAGGGCCATGCCCATTATAGCTGAGAACGGCGCCGCGGCGGCGCCGTGCTATAATGCTGCGATGCACTGGGGGCTGCGCCGCCCCGACCGTTGTCTTGCGTCACTCAGGAGAGACTATGTTTCGCTCGCACACCTGCGGCGAGCTTCGCCCCGAGCACGTCGGCCAGGAGATCACCCTGTCGGGCTGGGTCCACCGCCGCCGCGACCACGGCGAGCTGATCTTCATTGATCTTCGCGACCGCTACGGGATCACCCAGGTGGTGTTCGACAGCGCCACGGCCGCCGCCCACGACGTGGCCGAGAGCGCCCGCTCCGAGTTCGTGCTCCAGGTGCGCGGCCGCGTGCGCCCCCGCCCCCCCGAGGCCGTCAACCCCAACCTGGCCACCGGCGGGGTCGAGGTGGTCGCCCTCGCGGCCGAGGTGCTCAACCCCGCCCGCACCACGCCGATCTACATCGCCCAGGAGGGCGGCGAGGACGAGACGATCCGCCTGAAGTACCGCTACCTCGACCTGCGGCGCGAGCGCATGCAGAAGAACCTGGTCCTGCGCCACCGCGTGATCAAGTTCATGCGCGACTTCCTCGACCAGGAGGGCTTCCTCGAGATCGAGACGCCCATCCTGATCAAGTCAACCCCCGAGGGCGCCCGCGACTACCTCGTCCCCTCGCGCGTCCACCCCGGCAAGTTCTACGCCCTGCCCCAGAGCCCCCAGCAGCTCAAGCAGCTGCTCATGGTGGCCGGCTACGACCGCTACTTCCAGATCGCCCGCTGCTTCCGCGACGAGGACCTGCGGGCCGACCGCCAGCCCGAGTTCACCCAGCTCGATATGGAGCTGAGCTTCGTGGACCAGGAGGACGTGCTCGAGCTGCTGGAGCGCCTCTTCACCGAGCTGTGCCGCGCCGTCGTCCCCCACAAGAAGCTCGTGACGCCCTTCCGCCGCCTCACCTACGCCGAGGCCATGGAGCGCTACGGCAGCGACAAGCCCGACCTGCGCTACGACCTCGAGCTGGTCAGTCTGGGCGACCTGCTGGGCAATACGCCCTTCCAGGTCTTCCGCGGCGCCCTCCAGAGCGGCGGCCAGGTCAAGGGCCTGCGCGCCCCCGGCTGCGGCGGCTACTCGCGCAAGCAGATCGACGAGCTGACCGATCTGGCCAGGGCCGGCGGCGCCAGGGGCCTGGCATGGGCCGCCCTCCCCGCCGACGGCGGCGACGTCCGCTCGTCGTTCGGCAAGAACCTCGGCGAGGGCGAGCTCCAGGCCATCGTCGAGCGCATGGGCGGCCAGCCCGGCGACCTGCTGCTGGTCGTCGCCGATCAGCCCGCCGTCGTCGCCGCCACCCTCGACAAGCTGCGCCGCGAGATCGCCGACCGCCTGAAGCTGGCCGACCCCGACCTGCTCCACTGGAGCTGGGTCGTGGACTTTCCCCTGGTGGAGTGGAACCCCGCCGAAGAGCGCTGGGACGCCGTGCACCATCCCTTCACCGCGCCGCAGGACGCCGACCTGCCCCTGATGGACAGCGACCCCGGCAAGGTGCGGGCGAAGGCTTACGACCTGGTGCTCAACGGCTACGAGGTGGGCGGCGGCAGCATCAGGATCCACCGCCGCGACGTCCAGCAGAAGCTCTTCGACCTGCTCGGCATCAGCCGCGAGACGGCCCAGGCCCAGTTCGGCCATATGCTCGAGGCCTTCGAGTACGGCGCGCCCCCACACGGCGGCATCGCCCCCGGCATTGACCGCATCGTCATGCTCCTGGCCGACGAGACCAGCATCCGTGAGGTGATGGCCTTCCCCAAGACCCAGCAGGCCGCGGACCTGATGACCGCGGCGCCCTCCAGCGTGGACGAGCGCCAGCTCAAGGAGCTGCACATCGCCCTGCGCGACTGAGGGACGACGGCCGGTCGCAAGGGCACCCCCGCGGGGGTGCCTTTACGATTCTTAAACATCTGACAGATCGTAACGAGATTACGTTATACTACAAGGACCTATAGCGAACCGCGCGGGTGGCCGGTCGCGCAGGCGGCCTCGCTCAGGGAGCTGCACCGATGATCAAGCGCATCCTGATCGTTGACGACGACCCCAACATCAGGCGGGTCGTGAGCATGGCCCTGACCGACGACTCCCCCTATGTCGTCAACGCCGTGTCGTCAGCCGAGGCCGCGCTGCTGTACATCGCCCGCCAGCCCGTGGACCTGCTCTTCACCGACATCCGTATGCCGGGTATGAGCGGCCTCGACCTGGTCCAGCGCGTGCGCGAGCTCGACCCCAAGACGGCGGTGATCGTCTTCACGGTGAGCCCGCAGGACCTGACGCCCGAGCGGGCGGCCGACCTGAAGATTGACTGCCTGCTCGAGAAGCCGGTCTCGCCCGAGCGCATGCGGCTCGCGGTTGACCTGCTTCTCGACCCGATCAAGCTGCTGCCGCGACCCTCGCAGCGCGGCGAGCCGCCCGAGCCGGCGCCCGTCCAGGCGGCCCCGGCCCCCTCCCCGCTGCCGGCTGGGCCTCTCGGCCAGCGGCTGGCGGCCCTACGGGCCAAGAAGCAGACCGGGGCGCTCCAGACGGTGCAGCAGGGCGCGCCCGTGGCCGTCCACCTGACGCCGCGCAGCCCCCGCGCCGGCGGGCGCAGCTACTCCGAGGGGCAGATCGAGGCCATGCGCCAGGCCCTGAAGGAGCTGGCCCTCGAGCCCGATGTACACTGCGCCGTCCTGGCCGACATCAGCGGGATCGTGCTGACCCACTGGAGCCGCCGGCGCGACATCAATGTGACTGTGGTGGCGGCCCTGGCCGCCGGCAACACCATGGCCCTGGCCGAGATCGGGCGCAACCTGGGCCAGCGGCAGCCTGGCCACCTGATCATTCACGAGGGGCAGGACCAGAGCATCATCATGGCGACCATGAACGACCTCCTGCTGCTGATCGCCATCGGTCCCAACGCCTCCCTCGGCTGGGCTCGCATCGCCACCCTGCGCGCCTGCGAGCAGGTGCTACATATCGCCCGGGGCGACATGTAGCGCCCCGGCGGGCGTTTGACACGGCCCCGCGGCTCTGCTATAATCTTCGAGGTTAAAGGGCGGAGTACCCGCTCTCTTTTCATGTTGTCAACAAACGCGATCCCGTCCGCAGCCCAGGCGCCCGCGCGACGCGGCCCGCCGCCCGGACATGTAGGAGAACCAGTCGTGTACGCGATTATTCGTGACCGCGGGATGCAGTACCGCGTCGAGCAGGGCCAGGTGCTCACGATCGACCTGCTGGACGAGGCCGAGGCCGGCAGCCAGATCGAGCTCGGCGAGGTGCTGCTGGTCGGCGACGGCGATTCGGTCAAGGTCGGCTCCCCGCTGGTGAGCGGCGCCCGGGTGCGGGCCGAGGTGCTCGGCGAGCAGAAGGGCGAGAAGATCATCGTCTTCCGCTACCGGAACAAGAAGCGCTATCGCCGCCGCACCGGCCACCGGCAGCGCTACACGCAGATCAAGATCAGCGAGATCCTCGCCTAGGAGTTAGACCATGGCTCACAAAAAAGGTGTCGGCAGCTCGCGCAACGGCCGCGACAGCAAGCCGAAGATGCGCGGCGTGAAGGCCTACGGCGGCGAGCACGTCGTCCCCGGCAATATCATCGTGCGCCAGTGCGGCACGAAGGTGAAGCCCGGCCAGAACGTCGGCCTCGGCCGTGACTACACGATCTACGCCCTGGTCGAGGGCACGGTCAAGTTTCAGCCCTACTCGCGCACCCAGAAGATGGTCAGCGTGATCCCGCTGGCCCAGCCCGCCGAGGGCGCCGCGGCCGACTAGAGCCCACCCCCAGCAACCGGGCGGCCCGCCGGGGGCAGCGGCCCCTGGCCGCCCGTATCGAAGGAGCACCAAGGTGAAGCAGGGCATCCACCCCAAGTATAACCACGACGGGATCGTCTGCACGACGTGCGGCACCCGCTGGATGGTCGGCACCACCCGTTCCGGCCTGCGCGTCGAGATCTGCTCGAACTGCCACCCGTTCTACACGGGCGAGCAGCGCATCGTAGACACCGCCGGCCAGGTTGACCGCTTCATGAAGCGCCTGAGCGCCTCGCAGGACCGCCAGGCCGCCATGGAGAAGCAGCGCACCGCCAAGAGCCAGCCCCAGCCGAAGAAGAGCCTGCTCAAGGAGCTCTACGGCGACGACGCCTAGCTGGCCTTCCAGGAATTGCGCGACGGGGTCTGGCGAACGCCGGACCCCGTTTGCATGCCCAAACCAGTGGGCGCCGCCCCGCGCCCCTCAGCGGTTGTTCTCCACCAGGGTGCCGCCGTACATCGCCGCCAGGCGCGCGCCGTGGGCCGCCACCTCGCGGCGCAGCTCCTCGGGGGCCAGCACCTCCACGTCGGCGCCCCAGCCGAGCACCCACGGCAGCACCTCGCGGATCCCGCCGATGGTCATGGCCAGCTCGCAGCCGCCACCCACCAGGTCGCGCAGGCGCTGGCTGCGGTGCCACAGGCTCTCGCGCACGCGCGGCGCGGCCGCCTCGCTGAAGCGCAGGCGCACCTCGACCTCGCTCTCGTCCATCACGCCCCAGGCCCGCGCCAGGAAGTCGTAGGGGTCGAAGTCGTCCGGCACCTCGTAGCTCTCGTCGAGCAGCTCCGCCCGCTCGACCCGCTCGAGCTTGAAGGTGCGGATCGCCCCGCGCAGCCGATCGAAGCCGATCACGTAGGCCCCCGGCTCGCTGCGGGCCACCTCGATGAAGTAGGGCGCCACCACGCGCTCGGTCAACTCGCGGCTCGGCGCGCGGTAGCGCAGGTGCACCAGGCGCCGGTCGGCCCAGGCCCGGGTCAGCACCTCGAGGGTGTTGATGTAGGCCGAGCGCACGGGCCGCTCGCGCACCAGGTCGGCCACGCGGGCGATGTGGGTCGCCACGGTGCCGGTGGGCAGGCCGGTCGCCAGCTTGTCGAGGGCCGAGACGACGTGGGGGTTGTGCTCGTCGCTGTGGTGAGCGAGCAGACGCGCGGCGAAGTAGAGGGCCACGGCCTCGTTGAGGTTCAGGCGCACCGTCGAGAGGTAGGCGCCCCGGTCAATGCCGAAGCGGCCCTGGTCCTCCCAGATCGGCACGCCCATCTCCTCGAGGGAGAGCAGGTCGCGGTAGATCGTGCGGCGGGCGACGCCGCAGTCGCGGGCGAGGTCGGCCACGCGCAGGCCGCCCGGCGCGTTGTAGAGCCGGTGCTCGATCCGGCGCAGGCGGGCGGCCTTGCTCCTGATGCGGTCGTCTTCCGACACGGCCGCCCCGGG
>DAOLDO010000295.1:0-7457 GCA_035327325.1 Chloroflexaceae bacterium
TTGTCGAGGATGGTTCTGCGCATCAGCTCCTCGGTGAGCGCCGGGGCGAGCCGCCCCACCGCGGCGATGAGGCGATTCGCGAAACCGGGAATGAGCGCGACGCCGCGGCGCTCCACCGCGTCGAAGATCAGCCCCGCCAGACGCTCGGGCGGCATCCGGCGGCCCTCGCGGCGGTTGTCGGGGCTGTAGCGGCGGGCGTGGGCCGTGCGGGTGGGGCCGGGGTAGACGGTGAGCACATGGACGCCGCGCCCTGCGAGAGCGGCACGCAGGCTACGCGCATAGGCGGCCAGACCGTCCTTGCTGGCCGCGTAGACCGCGGCACCCGGGTAGCCGGTGAAGACCGAGAGCGAGGCGATGTAGACCAGGGTGCCGCCCGGCGTCACCAGCCCCGCCCGCAGGGCGCCGGCGGTGAGCTGCGCGGGCGCCCGCAGGTTCACGTCCAGCACCGCGAGCTGCCGGGCGATCTCGCCCTCGGCGAACCGCCCGACCGCGCTGATGCCGGCGCTGTGGACGACCACGTCGGCGGGCCGCAGGACGGCGAGCCGCCGTAGGGCGAGGGCCACCCCCTCGGGCCGCGCCAGGTCGGTGGCGATAACCGTAGCGCCCTCGCCCGCGGCCCGGATCGCCTCGCAGACCTCGGCGGCGCGCTCGGCGTCGCGGTCGAGGATCGTCACCGCGTAGCCGGCGCGGGCGAAGCGCTCGGCCACGGCCCGCCCGATCCCGTCGGCGCCCCCGGTGACCACGCAGTGGCGCGGGCGCGCGGGCGCCGGGCTCCCACCGGCTCTGGCCGCCGCCGCCCGGTCCACCAGCCCTCCAAGGTGGCGGCCGGCGAGGCGCAGCAGCCGGTTGCCGAGCCCGACCGTCGCGACCGGCGCGCCGCCCGCGATGGCGCGGGCGATCTGCCGCGCCACCCGCTCGGGCGGGGGGAAGCGACGCCAGCCCATGCGCTCCAGGGGCGCGCCGACCTTCGCGTGCATGCCGGTGCGCGTGGCGCCGGGGTGGATCACCTGCACCCCGGCCCGGCCGCGCAGCTCCACCCGCAGGCCGCGGGCGAAGCCCTCCAGAGCCGCCTTGGTGGCCCCGTAGACCGCGTAGTCGGGCACAGGAAGCGCGGCCGCCACCGAGCCGATGAAGACCACCCGGCCGGCTACTGCGGCGAGCGCCGGCAGCAGGGCGTGGGTGAGGGCGACCGGGGCCCGCAGGTTGGTGTCGAGCAGGGCATCAATCGCACCGGCCGCCTGGGCCTCGACCGGGCCGTACGAGCCCACTCCAGCACAGTGGATGAGCAGGTCGAGTTCGTCAACGCCGCGCCGGCGCAGAAACTCGGCCACCACGGCCGCCGCGAAGGGCTGGGCGAGGTCAACGCGGCAGTAGTCCCCCCGCAGTTCCCGCTCCAGCTCCGCGGGAGGGCGACGCCCGACGCCCACGACTCGCGCCCCCTCAGCCTGAAAGAGCCGCGCCAGCGCCAGGCCAATGCCGTCGCTCGCCCCGGTGATCAGCGCTGTCTTCCGTCGCACCTCAGCCCTCCTCTAGCGCCGCGGCCGGAGCCACAGTCCCGGCCCGAGCAGACACACCAGCAGGACAAGCTCGAGCAGCGGCGACGGCCCCGGCGGGTTGTCCCTATGGGGCGATCAGGACCTTCTCGCGCCAGCCCTCCTCCACCAGCGTCTGGTACTCGCCCGCGGAGTCGCCGACCAGCGAGGCCGCGAGGTCCTCGGCGGGCGTGGCCGCCGGGCCAAGCTGCGACTGGGCGGCCTCCAGAGCGTCGAGCTGGGCCTGGTCGGTCACGCGGGTGACGGCGATGGCGTAGCCGAGGCCGAAGCCGTTCTCGGGCAGGATCTGCGCCGCCTGCAGCTCCGGCTCGAGGATCAGGTTGGCGAGCACCAGGGCGGCAGCCTGGTTGGAGGCGTTGCGCGGGATGGCCACGTAGTTGAAGTCGCCGATCATGTAGTCGTCGAAGACGAAGGCGCGGGCCGTCTCAGGGACGAGTCCCTCGGCGATCAGCGGGCCGGCGCCAGCAATCGCCTGGGTGATGCTGAAGTCCACCTCGCCGTTGGCAAACAGGGCATGCAGCTCGTTCTCGTCCTTGGGGTAGGTCTCGCCGCCGCGCCAGAGATAGGGCTTGAGCTCGTTGAGGTAGGCCCAGAGCTGCGGCGCGTGCTCGGCCCAGACCTCCTCCTCGTAGGCGAGCCACTGGCGCGCGTCGCCGCTCAACTCGAACAGCGCGCCCTTCACGAAGCGCGTGCCCTGGAAGGCGCCGGGGCCGGGCGCGATGTAGGTGAAGCGTCCGGGGTTGGTCTTGGCCCACTCCAGCAGCGCGGCGTAGGAGCGCGGTAGTTCCTCCTCGCCCATGCGCGCCGAGTCGTAGATCAGCTGGAACTGCGCCGACGACCAGGGGCTCTCGTAGCCCTCGACCGGCTCGCCGAAGTCGAGGTAGATCGCCGGGTTCTCCCAGTCCACCAGCTGCGCGTTGGGTAGCTTGCGCGACCAGTCGGGGAGCAGCATCTCGGCCTGCTTGAGCGAGAGGAAGTTCTCGCCGTTGATCCAGATCAGGTCCACGGCGCCCCGCTCGACCCCGGCCTCCTTCTCGCTGAGTACCTGGTTGACCGCATCCACGGTGTCGGCCAGCGGCACCCGGTTGAGCGTGACGCCGTAGCGCTCCCGCAGCGCCGTGCCGTAGAACTCGTCCACGAAGCGGTTGATGCTCTCCGAGCCGCCCCACAGATACCAGTTGACGGTCTGGCCGCGCGCGGCGGCCACGACGCTCTCCCAGTCGTCGAGGTTCAGCTCGCCGGCGGTGGCGGCGGGAATGGCGGCCGCCGGCGCCTCCGGGGCGGCCGTCGGGGCGGCGGGCTGACCGCCGCAGGCGGCGAGCACGAGGGTCAATAGGGCGAACGAGGTCATCAGGCGACCACGGGGAGTCTGCATCGTGTCGAGCTCCTTTAACAAGTGAGTTAGAGGCTGTTATGGACTTTCGGCCATGAGGCGGACGAAGCGTGACAACAGCAAGACGGCGAAGGACAAGAAATGCATGCCAGCGAGCGTTTCGGGCAAGCGTTCATAGTCGCGAACCAGACGCCGAAAACGGGCGACCCAGGCGAAGCTGCGTTCGACCACCCAGCGTCGGGGCAGCAACACGAAGCCACGTTTGGCGGCTGGCAGCTTGATGACCTCCAACCGAATGCCCTCGGCGTCGGCCGCCGCATTGGCCGGCTCGCCCGTGTAGCCTTGGTCGACAAAGGCGACCTCGACCATCTCGCCCGTCACCGCCTGCACCTGCTCGGCGAGGTCGGCAACCTGTGCGCGATCTTGCGCGTTGGCCGGGGTCACCAGCAGCGCGAGCAGGTGGCCCAGCGTATCGACCGCCGCGTGGACTTTGCTGCCCTTGCGCCGTTTGGCCCCATCGTACTCCGCTCGCGCACCGCTCTCCGGGCTCGATTGCAGCGTGCGGCTGTCAAAGATCACCGCCGTCGGGTGCGGCGCACGGTCGGCAATTTCTCGCAGCAGCATGCGCAAATCGTGCACGATGGCCTCGAAGACCCCAGCCTTGAACCAGCGCTGGGTTTGCTGGTAGACCGCGGGCCAGGGCGGCAAGTCGTTGGGCATCATCCGCCACTGCCCGCCGCTCTTGGCGATGTAGCGGCTGCCGTTGAACACCTCGCGCAGCGGATACGCGCGCTGCGGGGCGTCCTCGCGCATCAAGGTCAGGTACGGCGCGACGAAGGCCCATTCCTCGTCGCTGACATCGCTCGGGTACGGGTTTCTGTTCATGAGGGCAGCCTACCACGCTCGCCCCGCAAAGTGCATAACAGCCTCTAGGCGGCGCCCTCGCGCCGCCGCAGCAGGCGCGAGATGACGAGGCCGGCCACGAACAGTACGGCGGAGAGCCCCAGCGTCCAGGGGTTGATCGCCGAGATGCTGAAGTTGCCGGCGAAGATGTCGTTGATGTCGAGCGAGGCGCCGGCCAGCACGA
Source organism: Chloroflexaceae bacterium (assembly GCA_035327325.1). Classification (GTDB taxonomy): domain Bacteria; phylum Chloroflexota; class Chloroflexia; order Chloroflexales; family Chloroflexaceae; genus CAIWXH01. Next base: position 3,974 of record DAOLDO010000295.1, read on the forward strand.
AGGTGAGCGTGCCCGGTAGCGAGCCCAGGATCGAGGCCAGGATGAAGGGCCGGTAGGGCACGCGCAGGAACCCGCCGAGGTAGTTGACCAGGTCGTAGGGCAGGTAGATCAGGCGCATCACCAGAATGGTCGTGAAGGCGGTGGCCCGCAGGCGCTCGGCGTAGCGGCTGACGAACCCCTCCCTGACGCCCGCCTCGCCCGCGGGCAGCACGCCCTGGCCGAAGGCCCGCCCGAAGCCGTAGGCCAGCGTGGCCGATAGGTTCGAGCCGATCACCACGAACAGCGTGCCCCAGAGCGGCCCCCAGATCGCCCCGCCCAGCAGCGTGACCACGATGGCCGAGAAGAAGGCCAGGGGGCGCAGCGTGTAGATCAGGATGTAGAGCAGCGGGCCAATGGGCGTGCGCAGCAGGTCAACGACGGCTTGAAGCGTCTCGGTGGGCGCGCTGCCGGTGAGCAGGCTGTAGGCGAGGAAGCCGCCGGCGAGCATGAACCAGATCGCGGCGGCGACCAGCTTCTGCCAGTGGCGAGCCAGGAAGCTGTCGCGGCGGACGGCGGCCGTCTGCGTGGTCTGCGTGTCAACCATGAAAGCTATGATCCTTGTGTCGCTGCAAGCGCTCGGGCGGCCCAGGCCACACGCTGGCCGGCGGTGAGCAGCACCAGGGCGGCCATCAGCCCGAAGAGCGGGACGAGCGCGCCCGGGAAGAGCAGGAAGAGCGTGAACAGCACCACGGTCTCCGCGCCCTCGACCAGCCCTGCGGGCATGGTCACGGTGGTCAGCTCGCCGCGGGCCTGCGCGCCGGCGCTGCGCTTCTCCAGCAGGGCGGCAAGGTACATCCAGCTCGCCCCGTTGATGTAGAAGCTGGCCAGGAGCAGGGCCAGGGCCAGGTAGGCGGCGGGCGTGCCGGCCGCCAGCGCCAGCCCCAGGGGCACGGCGACGTAGACGACGTGGTCGAGCACGATGTCGAGGTAGGCGCCCAGGTCGCTCTGCTGGCCGGTGCTGCGCGCCAGGGTGCCGTCCAGCCCGTCGAGGACACGGTTCGCCGCCCAGAGCCCCAGAGCCACCAAGGAGGCGCCCTGCCAGGCGGCAAGCGCCGCGGCCACGCCGACAAGAGCGGCGGCAATCGTCACTACGGTCGGGTGGAGCCGGCGCAGCGGCCCCCGTACCAGTGGGGCGAGCACGGACTCCTTCGGCACGCGCAGGGCTTTGTCGATCATCGTGAGGACCCTCTTTTGTTCATCTGCTGCTGTTCGTCACCCGAAGTGTAGGCGGCCTGTGAGCCGCCGACTGTGAGCCAGTGCACATTCAGGCCCGGTCTCACATCACACGCCGCGGTCGGAGCGCCGGCGCAGGACCACCGCCAGCACCGCGCTCGCGGCCATCAGAACGACCGCGCTCAGGAGGATGGCCGGGTTGAGCCCCGCGGCCCCGTCCCCGATGCTGCCCACGACGTTCCCCGCCAGCACGATGGCGACGACCCCCGGCAGGCTGCCCAGGGTGTTGCCCAGCAGAAACGGCCCGAGCCGCACGTGGAGCAGCCCCACCAGGTAGTTGACCGGATCGTAGGGCAGGAAGCTCAGGCGCAGGACGATCACGCTGAGCAGCGGCCGGCGCTGCAGCCGCGGGCCGTAGCGCGCGCAGAGCCGGGCGAGACGGCCGTGCTCCTGGCGCGACAGCCGCCCGAGGCCGTAGGTGAGCAGCGCCGAGAGGTTGCAGCCGAGCAGGGTGTACAGGACGCCGAGCACCGGGCCGAAGCAGGCCCCGGCGAGGCCGCCGAGCAGCCCCGCAGGCACAAGCAGCAGCGGGCTGAGGGCCGCCACGCCGACGAAGAGCAGCGGGCCGGCCGGCCCGCTCCGGCAGGCCAGCACCAGCTGCCCCACCACCTCGGCGGGGCTGAGCATCTCGCGCCAGGCGTAGAGCTGGATGGCACCGACCACCAGCCCCCAGGCCCCAAGCACGAAGAGCAGTCGCGGCGGGACGGCGAGGCGGCGCGGACCCACGCCCGGCCTGCGCCCCCCCTCAACCACGTGACACCCGCACCCGGCTGGGGGCAGCGCGGCGCTTGCGGAAGCCGAGCCGCTTGCGCAGGGTCAGCGCGGACGCCGAGTACTTCACGCTCTCGCTGGCGAAGAAGCGCGCGACCTCGGCCATGGTCGCGTCGCCGAAGAAGTGCCGGCGGAACGCTCCCTCGCCCATGAAGCCCGCGCTGCTCTGGCGCAGCAGGCTTAGCCGCAGCTTGTTGGCCGGCAGGTGGTTCCTGCCCGCCAGCAGCTGCCGGAAGGCCCACGGGATCCAGGGCGTCGCGTCGTAGAGGGCGCGGATCTCCGCCACCGCCCGGTCCACCGCCGCCTCGTCGCAGGGGTCCACCGCCTCGATAATGCTGTCTATGCGGTCGGCCAGCGCCTTGAACTCCGCGAAGCCCCCGCCCACCAGCCGCAGCGTCTGGACCGTCGCGAAGTACTCGGCGCGGCTCCGCGCCCGGCCCCGTGTGCTCAGCAGCTTCACGTACTCGGTGTAGGCGCCCAGGAGCCAGAGCACGCTGTAGACCGACCAGAGCTTGTAGTTCGACCAGGACTTGTACGAGTTGGCCACCACCCGGTCGTGGGCCGCCACGTAGCGCAGGGTCAGCTCCTCCAGGGGCTTGAAGCGCTCTGCACTGTAGTCCCGGTCGCGGTGGGCGTCGAGCAGCAGGTGGGCCAGCAGCGCCGTGCTCATCAGGGTGGTGTAGAGCCCCTTGGAGTAGAGCGGGTCGATGAAGCCCGCGGCGTGGCCCTGCAGGCAGAAGCGCTCGCCGACGATCTGCGTGGCGGTGTACTGCAGCCGGCCGGTGCGCGTCCAGGCCCGTGCGGCGCGGGCGCCGCGGAAGTGGGCCGCGATGCTCGGGAAGCGCTCGACGAAGTTGAAGAACTCCGCCTCGGGCGAGAGGTCCTCACGCGCCGGGTGGATGCGCGGGTCGAGCTGCAGCCCGATGCTCACCAGCGGGTTGGTTGCGGCCGGGTGGTTGTTGAAGGGGATGACCCAGAGCCAGCCGCCGTGGAAGACGTGGTGCAGGGTGCCCTCGGAGACCGGGAAGGGGATGCCGTAGCTCTGGTGGCTCGCGCCAATCTGGTTGTAGCAGGGCAGGTCGACCATGTGGGTGTAGATGGTGCGGGTGTGGGCCTGGAGCTCGCGCGAGCGCCAGCCGAACTTCTCGGCCAGCAGCGAGCGCATCCCGCCCGCGTCCACGATATAGTCGGCCTGGTACAGAGCACCCTGGGCGGTGAGCACCTCCACCCCGTCCTCGCGGAGCGTGATATCCTTGACCGGGGTGGCCTGAAGCACGGTGGCCCCATAGCGCACCGCCACCGAGGTGAGCAGGTAGTCGCTGTCCTGGCGGTGGATGTGCAGCTCGTAGCCGTGGGGCCGCTGGGGGATGACGGCCTGGAGCGAGCGGCGCAGCTCGTGCGGCCGGCCCTCCTCGTGATGGAGAAAGCTGAAGTGGCGCTT
>DAOLDO010000296.1:0-7444 GCA_035327325.1 Chloroflexaceae bacterium
GGGAGGGTGCTCTTGGCCACGTCGGCGACGACGAAGCGGCGGTGGCGGACCTCGCCGATCTTGCCTTGCTCGGGGGCGGCAGCGGCGAAGCCTCCCGACATCACGACCTCCTCAACAGCAACGAGGCCCGCGACGCCTGGGGGAAGGACGGGAGGAAGGGAGAGCGCGGGGCACCGTAGGGCTATGGAGCAGCACAGCGCCTGCTCCGCAGGCTGAGGGTGGGGCAGGGCGGGTGCTTACGGGAGGGCAGTATAGCATGTGGATGTGACCGTAAACTTACCAGCCGGTAACGATGTGTTCACCGTGGGCTGGAAGCCCGCTGGAAGGTATAGATCCATTGACGGACGCGCCTGGCGGAGAACGTGGCAGGAGGAGCATCGGCTCGAGCCGCTCTACCGGCTCACGCTTTCACTCGGGCTCCGTCGCGGCGAGGCGCTCGGGCTGCGCTGGCAGGACATGGACCTGGAGGGCATTGGCTACATGCGACGCGGCGCGGGGATCGATAAGATCCTCGCGCCGCGTCAGGAAGCCCTAAAAGGTGGTGAGCCGGGTGGGGATCGAACCCACGACCCTCTGATTAAAAGTTCGCTTTGGGGCCGTCCACCGGCTTCCACAGCTGTATTTTACGGCTTTCTGACGCGATCTGCAAGTCCACACCTTCCGCCCGTTTCCACTCCTGTCCGCCGGCTTGGCAGTACGTTGGCGGTATGAGGCTTCAGATTGCCGTCAAAGGGCGGCCTGCCTCGTCCACTTTCTGTGTAAAGCTTTCCTCACCCTTGCTCACCGGCTGCCTCAAGCAGCGTGAGCCGAAGCCGCTCAGAGATGTAGCGTCCCTGTGCCACCATCGCGTCGAGCACAGGCGCGACCGCCGGAAGGAGCCCCTGGCGCTTCGCTTCCACGAGGACGGCGCCCGTGCCGATGATTGGCAGGCCGCGCTCTCGAGCTATGCGCCGTCCACGACGCTCGTCGAGCAGCACGAGGCGTGGCTTGAGTTGCTGCGCGAGAGCAATAGTTGCTGCCTCCCCCGCATCGAGGATCGCTGCCAGATCATCGGGGACAGAAATAGCTGCGATCGTCATCCAGGCGGCACTCCGCAGACCGAGATCATCGGTGCGCGCCTTCGCCTCATACTCCGCGCTCACGCTCTCGGCAACGGTGACTGAGCCGTAGAGGTTGGGAGAAGTTCAAGTAGCCCGACACCGGCAAGGTTGATGAGTGGGGTTGTGTTTGAGACGACTGGTACACCCTCAGCCACGACGCGCCTCTGTTGAGCGCTGAAGCTCTGCTGTCAGGTCGGTGTCTTCGTCAAAGACTGAAACGTGGTACGTTCCAAGCAGATCAAGGAACTCGCGGCGCGTGAGGCCGAGGATCTCGGCCGCCTGTCCGGAGGAAAGCTCACCAAGATCATAGAGACGCACGAGCAACGCCTCTCGTGCCAACCGTTCGAGCCGCTCAGGCGCCTGCCCTGACACCGTCACGAGCTCGCTCGGATAGGTGATTTGGAAGGTGCTCACTGGCTTGCTCCTCTCACCGTTCGCCTTCGTGGCGACATACGTCGTGTTGCACCTGTACAGCCTGCTCGCTAGCGAGGAGTGGGCCAGGATGCCAGTCGGGCCTCAGCGCGTCTCGTTCTGCAGCTGTACCTTGTCGGCATTGTAGCATGGCGAAGGCGCGCCTGGCCGCTCCACGAGGCTACCCGGCCCGCGGCCAGCACATCATCACGGCGACGCCAAGCAGCACGAGCAGCGACCCGACGAGGTTGAAACGGTCGGGCGGCGTGTCGTCGGCCTGCCAGCTCGCTAGAAACGGTAGGGCGCGTCAAACCTTTCCTACACGTTCGATCGGTCAACCAGCTCTGCCCTGATCACAGCCTTCGCCTCGGGGCTGCCGGTCATGCTCAGGGTGATCGCCGTCTCGCCAGGGGGCACCGTGAGGTGAAAGGTGAAGAACGGGCAGCACCGCCGCTCGTATTCGACGAAGGCGGCCACCAGCGGGAGGGTTGCGGCGGGGAAGCGGAAGGTGTAGCCGTCGTTTAGCTCCTCAGCGGGCTCGGGCAGCTCGTTAAAGAGCCGCTCAGTCGTCGCCTGATGCTCCGCCCAGGCCTCGCGTGACAGCGCCTGCGGATTGCAGACGACCGGCGTCGCTTCAGGTTCCTGACTCATGCCAGCCCCTCCGTCTTCTTATCTGCTATCGGTTCGTCATCACGCAGCAACCGGCGAACATTGCCCAGACAGCAGCTGCCCTGTGGGTTGCGCAGCTCGCAGGCGCACTGGCCCTGCCTGGTCCCTGCGATGATGTCGGCGAGGATGGCGGCGCGACCCACCTCGTCACTCCGCTGCAGCATATCAAGGCTGTAGCGGAAGCAGTAGCAGACCAGCACATCGGGAGTGTGCTCTTTCTGGAAGACCTGCTCGCGCATCTGGCGGCGCAGGATGGGCGGCGAACCGGCGGCGTAGTACACAACCTCGCATCCGGGGGTTGCGCAGAAGTGGTAGGGAGACGGCCCCAGCACGCGCAGGCTGATTGCCACCTGGGCCTGGACGGTCAGCAGTGCGACCTGGCGCCCGCGATAGTGGCAGCCGGGACAGTCGCCTGCGCCGACAGCGGGAACTGCGCAGGCGACTGGCACGCAGCACCCCTCAGGCATCGCCGACCTCCTGACGCTCGATCGCGACGCTGCCACCATCGCGGTAGGCTGTGACAAGGTAGCAGACACATTGACCGCTCTCGCCCTGGTCGCGTGGTCGTTGTTCGCCCTCGGCGCACAGGTGGCGGAGGTCGTCGCGGAGGGCGAGCAGATCAGCGATGCGCCGGTCCAGGGTGGCAAGCTGCGTATCCAGGGCGTCCAGCACCCGCTCGCACGGCGCATCGCCCGCATCACGGGCGGCGAGAAGCTCGCCGATGTCGGCCAGGGCAAAGCCAAGGCTTCGGGCGCTTGCGATAAAGCGTAGCCGGTCAAGAACGGTCTGGTCGTAGTGGCGGTAGTTATTGTCGGCGCGAGCCGGCACGGGGAGCAACCCGACCGACTCGTAGTAGCGGATGGTCTTGGCAGGCACCCCACTCTGTCTCGACAGCTCGCTGATCTGCATGCACGCCTCCTGTCTTGAGGTGAGCATACACCTTCCCGTTGCTGGAAGGTCAAGCTGCGTTGATGAGCTGCGGCACTGATGGGGGAGGCACCAGCGGTGGGGAGCGGGCCGACAGCAGCGGTACGACGGTCGTTGCGTTCTTGTGAGGTACTATACTGACTTGCGTCTAGCGCACTGGAGTGACGCGTGAGTTATCACTATCTCGCCTCCCACCCCGACCGAGTCTCGCTGGCTGACGACCTGCGTGCTCTTGGCCTGGCGCCGGGCGATACCGTGATGGTCCACGCCGCGTTCCGAGCACTGGGTGTGCGCGACCCCGATGCGGTCATCCTGGCACTGCTCGATGTCCTTGGCGACGCGGGGACACTGCTGATGCCCGCGCTCTCCTGGCTCCAGGAGCCCCCCGATGTCCACGACACCCGCGCCACGCCGAGCTGCGTCGGCTTCCTCCCCGAGTATTTCCGCACCCGCCCGGGCACCCGGCGCAGCCTGCACCCCACCCACTCCGTCTGCGGAGTCGGAGTGCGGGCCGACGAGCTGCTTGAGATCCACCACGCGGACACGACCCCCTGCGGGCCGCACTCCCCCTTCAGCGCCATCCTACGCGGCGGAATGATCCTCTTCCTCGGCTGCGGGCTGCGACCCAACACGGCGATGCATGCGGTCGAGGAGCACGCCCAGCCGCCGTACCTGTTCGGCCCGCCCCGCCTCTACACCATCACTGACGAGAACGGCCAGACCTTCCAGCGCGTCTACACGCCGCACGGCTTCGCCGGGGTCACACAGCGCTACGACCGGGTCGCCGACCTCCTTGCGCCGCCCGCGCTGCAAAGTGGATATGTGGGCGCGGCGGCCGCCTTCCTCGTGGACGGCCCCGTGCTCCTCGACGCGGCGCTGGCCGCGCTTCGCCGCAACCCGTACTTCTTTGTCGAGCCCGATGGGGCCGAGGGAGCGTAGGACGCCACCTTCACCCCTCGCCGGCGAGGATGGCCTTGATGGCGGCGATTCCATAGCACCCTCAGGTATGGAGCACGGTGAAGGTCTCGGCCAGCGCGAGGCCGGCCGGCGCCGGGAGGGGCGCGGGTTGTGACCAGGGCCATCGCCGCCTCGGACGCTACGTCCTCCCTTGCTAAGCGGCAAGCGGAGAAAGCCCCGCAGGCCACCTCCGTGCTATGATTGGCCGTATGGGCACCCTGCCGCGCTACCTCCAGCACGCATTCGCCGCCGCTTGCCCCCCGGGCTGGTCGGCTGCCCCCGAAGTCGCGCTGCTCAGCGACGACGTCGCTGGACTACTCGGCTACCGCCCGCAGGCCGACCTCGTGCTGACCCATACGGACGGCAGGCGCATTTGGGTCGAGTTCGAGGTCAGCCGGGCCGACCCCGTCGCCAACCACGCAAAGTTCGCCACCGCCCACCTTTTCGAACCCCAGGGCGCGAGCGATACCTTCCTCGCGATGGTGAGCCCGCACGTTGACCGGGGGCGGCGCAACCTGGCTGCGGCGACGGTCACCCTGCTGCGGCAGGTGGGAATGAGTGCGTTCCAGACTACCCTGCTCCCGCACCTGCCCGCCTCCGACGTGAAACGGCTCAACCACACGCCTCTGGAGGCGCTGTCTGTAGCCGCTCCGCCTGTTGCAGACGAACTCGCCCGCGTCTTCGCGGTCGCCGAGCCGGTCATCACGGCTGCAGGCGGGCGCATCCACTTCGCCGGCGACGTCCTCGACGTGTTGCTGAATCTTCGCCGATGGGAGCTCGACCTCGCCGGCGAGCGAGGGCGGGCGCTCTGGGGGCGCCGCACGGTGACGTACTTCGTCGCGGAGCCGCGGAGTGGGCGGTTCGCGCCATCGAAGTTCTGCGCCTTCGTCGACGTGGCCGGACACACGGCCGATGGGGCGATGACAGTCGCGCGCTACGTCACCCTCGATGGGAAGGAGCCGCGCTTCGACGGCCACTGTGCCCGGGCGCACCTCACACGTCACCTCGCCTTCGTCGAGCGCCCGCTGGCCGAGGCGGCCGCGCTCCAGCCCGCATTCGACCGTTGGATGCACACCTATGGGGACGCCATCGCGCTCCACCCGCGGGGCCCGATCCTGCTGCTTCCGCCGCCCTGGTACGCTGCCTGAAGCTGGCTGAGGGCTGCACCGCGGTGTGCGGCTGCCTCGGCGAAGGAAGGATGATGCAACCCTTTACCCCTGCGCCGATCAAGGCGCCGATTTCGCCCGAGCTGCTGGAGCAGCTGGACATCCGCGTCGGCACGATCGCCGCCGTCGACGAGGTTCCTGGCTCGGACAAGCTGATGCGCCTCACGGTTGACCTCGGCGACCACACCCGCACCATCCTCGCGGGCATCAAGCAGGAGCGGGCGAACCCGCAGGAGCTCGTGGGGCGGCAGACCCTGGTCGTGGTCAATTTGCCGCCGCGCAAGATGCGGGGGATTGTCTCCGAGGGCATGCTCTTCGACATCGGCTACGCCGACGGTATCACGCCCGTGCTTGCGACGCCGGAGGCACCGGTACCGAACGGCGCCCGCGCCGGCTGAAAGGAACGAAGTGATGACGACCAACGGACGGTACACGACGAACGGCAAGCACACCGCCCCTACAGCCCGCAACGTCTTGGGCGGCCCTCTCGCAACCTGTAGCACCGCCCCTCTGACGGGCTTCTACCGCACCGGCTGCTGCGACACCGGCCCGGACGATCTCGGCGTCCACGTTGTCTGCGCCCAGGTAACAGCGGAGTTCCTGGCCTTCAGCCGTTCGCGGGGCAATGACCTGAGCACGCCGCGGCCGGAGTACGGCTTCGCCGGCCTGAAGCCGGGTGACCGCTGGTGCCTATGCGCCGACCGCTGGCAGGAGGCGCTGGAGGCGGGCGTCGCTCCGCCGGTGGTGCTGACCGCCACCCACGAGGCGGCGCTGGAGACCGTACGGCGTGAGGACCTGCTGCGCCACGCCGTCGATGTTGCGGGGGGCGCCGCATGACCCTCGCACCCTGGCACGCCGAGATTGTCGAGCTTCATAACTTCTTCCAGGGCTGGCTTGGCGGCACGCTCCCGGCGACCGATGAAGTCTACGCGCGACTAAGCGACACCCAGACGCCGGAGTTTGTCATTGTCACCCCGGGTGGAGAGTTCATCCCAAGCGAACAGCTCCTCGCCCAACTGCGGGCGGCCCATGGCAGCCGGTTCGGCTGGCGGATGTGGATCGAGAACGCCGAGCTGCGGTTCATGCAGGGCGGGCTGACCGTCGCCACCTACGAGGAGTGGCAGCGGCACGCCGACGGCACAGTCACCGGCCGGCTCAGCACGGTGATCTTCCGCGATCAGACAGGCACGCCCAACGGCCTGGTCTGGGTCCAGGTTCACGAGACCTGGCTGCCGGAAGCGGTGCAGCAAAGGGGGCGACCGTGAAGCCATCCGAGGAGTGCGCGAGCCTGGCCGAGGTGCGGGAGGCGATCGACACGCTCGATCGCGAACTGCTGGCGTTGTTGGGAAGGCGAGCCGCCTACGTCCATGCCGCCGCGCGCTTCAAGACCGACGTGGCCTCAGTGCGAGCGCCAGATCGCGTGCGGGCGATGCTGGAGCAGCGCCGGGCCTGGGCGGCCCAGGAAGGGCTTGACCCCGAGGTGGTGGCCCAGCTCTTCACGCTGCTGGTCGAGTACTTCACCCGTCGCGAGCAGGGCGTGGTGGACGCACGGGGTATGGCTCAGGAGGGCGGGGATGCGTGATCTCGACGCGCTGGAATCAGTGCAGGTCGCCCTGCTCGGCGTGCCGTGGGACGCCCACTCGTCGTTCCTGCGCGGCCCGGCTCTCGCCCCTCGGCAAATCCGCGCCGCCCTCCACAGCGGGGCGATGAACCTCTGCGCCGAGGGCGGCCACGACCTCGGGGCCGATGAGCGCTGGCGCGACCTCGGCGACCTGTCCATCCCGGCCGGCGACGAGGCGGCCCTGGCGGCCATCACCGGCGCTGCCTCCGCCGTCCTCACGCGAGGCGGGCGGCTCTTCGCCCTCGGCGGCGACCACGCGGTGAGCTTCCCACTGCTCCGCGCCTACGGCGAGGCCCGCCCCGGCCTCACCGTGCTGCACATCGACGCCCACCCCGACCTGTACGACGAACTCGACGGCGACCGGTTCTCGCACGCCTGCCCGTTCGCACGAGCGTTGGAGGAGGGTCGCATCGGCCGGCTCGTCCAGGTCGGCATCCGCACGATGAATGCTCACCAGCGGGCGCAGGCTCGGCGCTTCGGGGTCGAGGTGGTCGAGATGCGCGACTGGCGGCCAGGGATGGACCTGGGCCTCCGCGGCCCGCTCTACCTCTCGCTCGACCTCGACGCCCTCGACCCAGCCTTCGCCCCGGGCG
>DAOLDO010000297.1:0-7442 GCA_035327325.1 Chloroflexaceae bacterium
GGGCGCCGGTAAAGCCGAGCCAGGCCAGCAGGGCCAGGGCGGCGAGCAGGCCGGCGCGCCGCCGCGCCGCGGGGGACGGCGCCGCGCTCGCGCACGCCGCGACGATCGCCGCGGCGACGCCGAAGGTGGTCAGGGTAAACAGGGCGGACGCGACCGCGAAGAGATCCATCGTCTCACTCCTTCTACCAGTCGGCGGGGTCCTCAGCCTGGCACCCGGGGTGAAGGGGCTGCCACCCGGCGAGGGCGTAGCCGAGGTCTGACCTGCTGCGCAGGGGCGGGCTGGCCAGCAGACCGGTGCCGCAGTGGGCGCACGGCCGCAGCAGCACCAGCTGCCCGCCCTCCCGGCGGAAGCGCTCGCCGTCGAGGAGCGCCGTGGCGGTCGCCCCGCTCTGGTCGGCCCAGATCTGCTCGGCGCCGATCGCCCGGTCGGTCAGCTCGTTGATGGCCTGGGCCAGCTCCGCGGCCGGCCCGGCCACGCGCCCGCTGTAGGCCGCGACGGCGCGGGTCTTCCAGTCGCCGGCCTTGGCGCTGCCCACCTCGGCGCGATGATGGGCGCGGGCCGCGGGCTCGCGATACAGCTGAACCATGATGATCCTCCTTGCCGCGACCCGGGCGCGCGGGGATGGTGCAGGTTTTGTGGCCGGCGCGATCCGCCGGGCCTCGCGTGGGCGCAAGGGCGCCCACTGTGCGATGATAAGGCCGGAGGCCCGGCGGAGGAATAGCCCGATCGAGCCATGGCCGGGCCTATTTGCCACGGGCCGCGGCTAGAGCCCGGCATCCTCACCGGCCAGGCCGCCCACGTAGCGCGCCGCCAGCCTGGCCTCGACGCCCCGCGGCCGCGCCATGGCGGCGCGCAAGCCCGAAGGCCGGGTTGAGCAGCGCCAGCGGGCCGACCAGCCTGGTCTCGAGAAGGTCCACGAGCAGGGCCAGCTTGAGGAGGCTCCTGGGGACGCCATGGTTGGTCAAACCTTGGGCGGCCAGACCGTAGGCGATCATCAGGACGCGCTCGAAGCCCGCGTCGCCGGGTGCCAGCTCGACCAGGAAGCGGACCGGCGCGCCCGTCGGGTTGCGGGGGGCGATTGGAGGGGACGGGGCCGGTCAGTCGGCGGCGGCGGCGCCCTCGGCGGGCTGGAGCTGGCGGCTGCCGCCGGGCTCGCGGGGGGCGAGCAGAGTCACGCCGAAGGCGAGGGCGGCTACGGCGAGGGTGGTCTGGAACATGTGGGCCATGGCGGTGGCGAGGGCGGCGCGGGCCTGCTCGCCGAGTACGGCGCCGCCGGCGGCGCCCTCGCCGATCAGCGAGTCGAGGGGGACGGCGCTCGGGTCGAGGCCGGCGGCGGCGAGGGCGGCGGCGAGCTGGGCGCCGAGCAGGGCGCCGAGCACCGAGACGCCGAAGGTGCCGCCGATGGTGCGCGAGAACTGGATGGTCGCCGTGGCCGCGCCGAGCTCGCTCTTGCGCACGGTGCTCTGCACCGTGATCAGGAAGGCCGGGATCGAGGCGCCCATGCCCACGCCGAGCAGGGCCAGGGCCACCATCAGCTCGAGCTGGCTCATGTCGGGGCGCACGCGGGCCACCATGGACGCGCCCACCAGGAAGATGGCCATGCCCGTGATCACCAGGTTGCGGTAGCTGACCCGCAGCAGCAGGCGGCTGGCCACGATGCTGGACAGCACCCAGCCCATGAGCATCGGCGTCAGAGTCGAGCCGGCCTGGGTGGCCGAGGTGCCCATCACGCCCTGCACGAACAGGGGGATGTAGCTCATCCCGCCGAAGAGCACCCAGCCCGCCAGCAGGCCGTGGGCGCTGGCCACGGCGAACAGGCGCCAGCGCAGCAGCCGCAGGGGCAGGATCGGCGCCTCGGCCCGCAGCTCCACCCAGACCAGGCCGGCCAGGGAGACGGCGGCCACGGCCAGGAGAGCCAGGCTGCCCGGGCTGCCCAGTTTGTTCAGGCCGAGCAGCAGGGTCGCCACGCCGACGCTGAGCAGGGCCGCCCCCGCGTAGTCAACCGCCGGCCGCGGCCCCGCCCGCCGCTCCACGCCGCTCCAGGCCACCCAGACCAGGGCCGCCGCCACGAACGCCGCCGGGATATTGATCAGGAAGACCCAGTGCCACGAGACGCGGTCAACCAGGAAGCCGCCCACCAGGGGGCCGATCACCGAGCTGACCCCCCACACGCCGGAGAAGAGGCCCTGGACCTTGGCCCGCTGCTCGAGGGTGAAGATGTCGCCCACGATGATGAAGGCCAGGGGCATCAGGCCGCCCGCGCCCAGGCCCTGCACCGCCCGCGCCGCGATCAGCTGGGGCATGGTCATGGCCAGGCCGCACAGCAGCGAGCCCAGGGTGAAGGTGGCGATCGAGATCATGTAGATCGGGCGGCGCCCGTAGATGTCGGAGAGCTTGCCGAAGATCGGGCCCACGGTCGTCGAGGTCAGCATATAGATCGCGAAGACCCAGCTGTAGCTCTCGAGGCCGCCGAGCTCCCCGACGATCGTCGGCATCGCCGTGGCGATGACGGTGCTCTCCATGCTGGCCATGAACAGGCTCATCATCACCCCGAGGGTGATCAGGACTACCCGCCGTCGTTCCAAGCCGCCCCCTTCGCCCGCACGGGCCCATGATTCGCTGACAAGTCCAATATTGACCATGGGGACTATACCGCAGTTCGGCCCCGGGGGCAAGAGGACATAGGGCCGAGGCCGATCGGCCATGCGGCGTATGGCGCCCGCCGGCCACGCGGGTACAATAGGTTAAGCGCCGTTCACCATTCGGAGGTACCTTTGAGCGACCCCGCGATCCGCGTCGCCGGCCTACGCAAGTCCTACCACGTGCCCGAGCGCGAGGCCGGGATCATGGCCTCGCTGCGCAGCCTGGTGCGCCGCAGGGTACGCGAGGTGCGCGCCGTTGACGGCGTGAGCTTCACCATCGCCCCCGGCGAGGTCGTCGGCTTCCTCGGCCCCAACGGCGCCGGCAAGACCACCACGCTCAAGATGCTCTCCGGCCTGCTCTACCCCTCGGGCGGCGAGGCCAGCGTGCTCGGCCACATCCCCTCCCGCCGCGAGCGGGAGTACCTGCGCCAGATGACCCTGGTCATGGGCAACCGCAACCAGCTCCAGTGGGACCTTCCGGCCCTCGACTCGTTCGCCCTGCAGCGGGCGATCTACCGGCTGCCCGAGGCCGAGTTCCGCGCCACCCGCGACGAGTTCATCGAACTGATGGGCGTGGCCGGCCTGGTCACCAAGCCGGTGCGCAACCTCTCGCTGGGCGAGCGCATGAAGATGGAGATCATCGCCGCGCTGCTGCACCGCCCGCGGGTGCTCTTCCTCGACGAGCCGACAATCGGGCTGGACGTGCCGATGCAGCGGCGCATCAGGGCCTTCATCGCCGAGTACAACCGGCGCCACGGGGCCACGGTGATGCTGACCAGCCACTACATGGCCGACGTCGAGGCCCTCTGCCGGCGCGTGATTGTCATTCACCACGGCCAGGTGCTCTACGACGGGCCTCTGGCTGGCCTGGTCGAGCGCTTTGCCGCCTACAGGCAGATCGGCGTGACCCTGGAGGAGCCCGCCGACCTCGCGGCCTACGGCGAGGTGGTCGAGGCCGAGGGCGTCAAGGTGACACTGCGCGTGCCGAAGGCCGAGGCGAGCCGCCTGACGGCGCGCCTGCTGGCCGAGCATCCTGTGGCCGACCTGACGATCGAGGAGCCGCCGATTGACGACGTGATCGAGCGCGTCTTCGCCCAGGATACGATCGAGGTGTAGCAGGGGGGCAGGATGCGCGCGATGCTCGACCTCTACTGGACGACGGCCCGCACGGCCGTGATGAGCCAGTTCCAGTACCGCACCTCGAACTACTTCTACATGATCGGCATGATCGCCGAGCCAGTGATCTACCTGGTGGTCTGGAGCGCCGTCGCCGCGGGCCAGGGCGGCGAGGTTGGCGGCTACACGCCCGGCGCCTTCGCCGCCTACTACATCGTCTGGACCCTGGTGCGCAACATGAACATCGTCTTCACCCCCTACGGCTGGGAGTGGCGGATCAAGCAGGGCGAGCTGTCCGGCCTGCTGCTGCGCCCGGTCCACCCGATCCACTTCGACATCGCCTTCTTCGGGGGGTGGAAGCTGGTGGTGATCGTGCTCTGGCTGCCCCTCGCCGCCATCCTGGCCCTGATCTTCCGCCCGACCCTCGAGCCGACCCTGCTCGAGATCGGAGTCTTCAGCGTCGCGATCTGGGGCGCCTACCTGATCCGCACCATGTTCCTCTGGGTGCTCGGCATGGTCACCTTCTGGACCACGCGGGTCAGCGCGCTGTACGAGCTGTTCTTCGCCGCCGAGCTGCTGCTCTCGGGCCGCCTGGTGCCGATGAGCCTGCTGCCCGAGTGGGCCAGGGGCCTCGCCGCCTTCCTGCCCTTCCAGTGGACCTTCGGCTTCCCGATCGAGGCCCTGGTGGGCACCCTGACGCCGGGGCAGCTCTTCGCCGGACTCGGCATGCAGCTGCTCTGGATCGTGATCGGCGCCGTCCTCGTGCAGCTGGTGTGGCGGGCCGGGGTGCGCCAGTACTCGGCGGTGGGGGGCTGACCATGGGCATGTTCCGGCTGATGTACCACTACTTCCGGGTCGGGGCGCTGAACGAGCTGCAGTACCGGGTGAACTTCTGGCTGCAGCTGCTCCAGTCGGCCGTGGCCCTCGGGGTGGGCCTCGCGGGGCTCGCCGTGGTCTTCACCCACACCACCGAGCTGGCCGGCTGGTCGCGGGCCGAGCTGCTGGCCGTGATGGGGGTGCACATCCTGATGGGCGGCGTGATCGGGGCGGTGATCCAGCCGAACATGCTGCGGCTGATGGAGGACGTGCGCCAGGGCACCCTCGACTTCGCCCTGACCAAGCCGGAGGACGCCCAGGCCCTGGTGAGCGTGCGCGAGATCCGCATCTGGCGCCTGGTGGACGTGGCGGTCGGGGCGGTGGTGCTCGCCGTGGCCCTGGCCGAGCTCGGCGGGCGCGTGGGGGCAGTCGAGGCCCTGGTCTTCGCCGGGGCCCTGGTGCTGGGCGCCCTGATGATCTACAGCTTCTGGCTGATGCTGACCAGCGTGGCCTTCTGGGTCGTCCGCGTGGACGAGATGCTGAACCTGTTCGAGGGGCTCTACGCGGCGGGGCGCTGGCCGGTGGGCATCTACCCGGGCTGGCTGCGCGGGCTGCTGACCTTCCTGGTGCCGGTGGCCTTCGCGGTGACGGTGCCCGCCGAAGCCCTGACCGGCCGCATGAACCTTGGCACCCTGGGCCTGGCGGCGGCCCTGGCCCTCGGCCTGCTGCTGCTGGCGCGCCTGGTGTGGCGCACGGGCCTGCGGCAGTACGCGGGGGCGAGCGCGTAGGGGTCCGCGGTGGCGGTGTGGCCCCCTACGCAAAACGAGGTGGGCCGGCCGCCCCCTGTCCGTTCGTACAGCCCCCGCTTCGGCGCGGGGGCCGAGGGCGTGTGGCGCGCCCCGCCGTATGCTGCGTACACCGGACGCACTGTACGGAGGAGACGCAGATGCCCACAGCCCTGATCACCGGCGCCTCGCGCGGCCTCGGCCTGGCCCTCGCCCGCGCCCTCGCCGCCCGCGGCTGGTCCCTGGTCCTCGACGCCCGCGGCGCCGCGCCCCTGGCCCAGGCCGCCCGCGAGCTGGCCGCCCACGCGCGCGTCGTGGCCATCCCCGGCGACGTGCGCGACCCCGCCCACAGGGCCGCCCTCGCCACGGCCGCCCGCGAGCTCGGCGGCCTCGACGCCCTGGTCAACAACGCCTCGACCCTCGGCCCAAGCCCGCGCCCCGACCTGCTCGACCTCCCCCCCGACGCCCTCGCCGAGATCTTAGCTGTGAACGTGGTCGCGCCCCTCGCCCTCGCCCAGGCCCTCGCCGCCGAGCTGCGCCCCGGCGCCCGCGTGATCAACATCACCAGCGACGCCGCCGTCGAGCCCTACGCCGGCTGGGGCGGCTATGGCGCCAGCAAGGCCGCCCTCGAGCAGCTGACCGCCATCCTCGCCGCCGAGCGCCCCACCTGGCGCGTCTACAGCGTTGACCCCGGCGATATGAACACGCAGATGCAGCAGCAGGCCTTCCCCGGCGAGGACGTCAGCGACCGGCCCCCGCCCGAGGCCAGCGTGCCGGGGCTGCTCGCCCTGCTCGCCGAGGACCACCCGAGCGGCCGTTACGCCGCCCGCGCCCTGGTCCCCGCGTGAGGGCCCCGGCCATGGCAACAGGAGCAGCGATGACCGCCGCCCTCAGCTTCCCGACCCTCGACTTCGAGCTGCCGCCGGCCCTCGAGGCCGGCGAGCCGCCCGAGGCCCGCGGCCTGGCCCGCCACGACGTGCGGCTCATGGTCTCGCGCTACGGCGACGATCACGTCGAGCACACCCGCTTCCGCGACCTGCCGCGCCTGCTCGAGCCGGGCGACCTGCTGGTCGTCAACACGAGCGGCACGCTCAACGCCGCCCTCGCGGTCGCCCGGGCCGACGGCGCGCGGGCGGCCCTGCACCTCTCGACGCGGCTGCCCGGCGGCCTGTGGGCGGTCGAGCTGCGCCGGCTGACGGCCCGGGGCACCGCGCCATGCCCCGACGCCGCCCGCGGCGAGGAGCTGCGCCTGCCCGGCGGCGCCGCCGCCACGCTGCTCGCGCCCCTCCGGCGCGACAGCGGGCCCGCCCGCCTCTGGGTGGCCGAGCTGCGCCTGCCGGCGCCCGTCGCGTGGTACCTGGAGGACCACGGCGACCCGATCCGCTACGGCTACGTCGAGCGCCACTGGCCCTCCGTCTACTACCAGACCGTCTTCGCCACCGAGCCAGGCAGCGCCGAGATGCCCTCGGCGGGGCGCGCCTTCACGCCCGAGCTGGTGACCAGGCTGGTCGCCCGCGGCGTGCAGTTCGCCCCGCTGCTGCTCCACACCGGCGTCGCCAGCCTCGAGAGCCACGAGCCGCCCTACGAGGAGTATTACCGCGTGCCCCTGGCCACCGCCCGCGCCGTCAACGCCGCCCGCGCCGCCGGCCGCCGCGTCGTCGCCGTCGGCACCACCGCCGCGCGCGCCCTCGAGAGCGTCGCCGACGAGACGGGCGCCGCCCACCCCGGCGAGGGCTGGACGGGCCTGGTGATCACGCCCGAGCGGGGCCTGCGCGCCGTGGACGGGCTGCTCACCGGCCTCCACGAGCCCAGGGCCACCCACCTGGCCATGCTCGCCGCCCTCTGCGGCGTGGGCCACCTGCGCCGCACCTACGCCGAGGCCCTGCGCCGCCGCTACCTCTGGCACGAGTTCGGCGACCTGCACCTGATCCTGCCGTGAACCGCTCGCTGTCGCTCGCTGTGTGAGGTGTGAGCCGCTCGCTGTCGCTCGCTGTGTGAGGTGTGAGCAGAGCCGCAATCAAGCGATGCACACCTCACACCTCACACCTCACACCTCACACCTCACACCTCACACCTCACACC